>JALYJX010000001.1 GCA_030775065.1 Gemmatimonadota bacterium
GAGCCCATTGAAGAGAAATTGACCACGGAGAACGCGGAGAACACGGAGTTTTCTTTGGGGAACTCATCGCGAAGTCTGGTTGGCGGGACCCCTGAAAAATCCTCTGCGTTCTCCGCGTCCTCCGCGGTTCAAGAGTCCTCCGTGTTCTCCGCGTTCTCCGCGGTTCCTTCTGCTGTTGCTCTAAGGATTGGTTGGCGGCACGTCAGAGGCCTGGGTGAGAAGACACTCGATGCACTCAGGCTCGCTCGCGGTGGCAAAGCGGCGATTGGTATCGGGTCGAGCATTGGGAAGAGTCGGAGCAGGCGGGCGAGGAAGGCGGAGACTCTCGAGACTCTTACTGCGCTCTCGCTTGAATCGGGCACTGCGAGCATCCCCGACCGTCCGTTCACGTCGATAGAAGACGTAGTGCTGCGGGCGAAGCTCAGGCGGAACGACGTGCTGTACCTCGCGCGCGCGGGAGCATTCGCAGCGTGGGAGCCCGATCGCCGGCGCGCGGGGTGGGAAGCGCTGCGTGCGGTTGGTGACTCGCTCCCCTTGGCACCGACGCGGCACGAGATGCACGAGCCGCGCAAGCTGAGCGAGACCGAGTTGATATACGAGGATTATTTCGCGACGGGCATGAGCATCAGTGGCCACCCAATGCAGCACATGCGCGAGCGATTGAGAAGAGCGGGAGTGGTGGACAGCGAAGGGCTGAAAAAGCTCCGCGGTGGAGAGAAAATTCTGGTCGCCGGGCTGGTGACAATCCGCCAGCGTCCGGCAAGCGCGAACGGGACGATCTTTCTACTGCTCGAGGACGAATGGGGATTCATCAACATCGTGGTGCCGAGCTTTCTCGTGGAGAAGAACAGCGAGGTGGTGAAGTTCGCGACGTTCGTGGTAGTGAAGGGGAGATTCGAGAAAGACGGGAACGTGTTGAATGTCATCGGCGAGAAGTTCAAGGAGCTGAACGTAAGGCCGCTGGAGCACACAGCGCGGAGCTTCAGATGAGGAAATGTAGAGCATGACAAGACTGGCGAAGACGCCTTCGCGGCGCGTTTTTTCAGTCGCAGATGAACCAGTCCGAATGCATCTGATTGCCCGATCGATTTCCTGCGGCAGTCTGGCGGCGATCGCTGCCTGTAAGTCCGGGCGCATGCCAGACCCGGCTGCCACGCGCGCGCCCGCTGATGCAGTCGTCAAGCAGATCGATCACGTGATGATTGCAACCAACGAGCGGGATCGACTCGAGGCGCTGCTCTCGGATACTTTGGGTCTTCCAGTTGCCTGGCCAGCAGCGGGCACGCCACGCACCGCAAACACGTTGGTTGGTCTCGCATTGGGGAACGTGATTCTCGAGCTGGCGCCTCGGAGGCGAGCCAGCCCCACTGAGCTCAGCAATTTCGCTTTTCAACCGGTGGACCTTCAAACGGCGCCGGATCGTCTCACCAGGAGGGGCCTCGTTCCACGCGAGCCGGCGACTGAAATAAATGATGCCGGAGAAAAGCGCTGGACCACAATCGGCTTCCGACATCCGTTCGCAGGTGTCGCGTTCTTCGTCATCCAGTATCACGCTTTCAACATGGAGGAGCGCCGCTCGCGCTTCGAGCGGGTACACCGATCCGGCGGAGGCGGCCCTCTCGGCCTTCATCGGGTTCGAGAATTCCATCTCTCATATCCCGCGGAACACCTTCCGGCGGCACGCGATAGCTGGCAACGGCTGCTCGGAGCGCCCGGATCAAATTCCTCGAGCTACTTTCGGCCAGCGGCCGGCCCGAGTATCCGATTAGTTGAAGGCAGCGGCCCCGAGTCGAGCAGTGTGATCGCGGAAGTTCGATCCCTCAGCAACGCTGCGGCGGCAGCGCGATCGTTAGGACTGCTTCTGTCCGTTTCCCGCGACAGTGTGGTTCTGGATCCCCGTCGATTCGGCGGGCTCCGACTCGTACTGGTTGAACGATGAATCGAGGATTCATCGACCCTCCGGCGTGAGCGCCTCTCCGTGTACGCGACTGCCGGAGAAAACGGGTTACGCACGGCAGGTGCCGATAGTCAGTCAAGCAGTTCCGAAATCAGGAGGTCTGTCGTGACTAAAATCAACGCGGTTCATCTGCTTGGCAGCGGACTCCTTGCGGGGACGGTCATCAATCTCTCCGGGGCCGTGGCTTGGGAAGCCATCCTCGGATACCCGGCGCTGAGGCAGCTCGAACTGGAGTTGCCCGGCCGAACAATTCCGATGTCGATTGGCTGGGGCCTGCTGATGGGTATCATTGCAGTCTGGCTCTATGTGTCACTTCGCGCGAAATACGGTGCTGGAGCAAGGACCGCAGCCCTTACCGGTGGCGTGGCGTGGATCCTCGGGCATGCCCTTCCGAGCTATGCAATCTGGGCGTTCGGAATACTCAGCGGATGGTACGTTGTCGGAGCCTCGGCTATAGCAATGACGCAGATACTTCTTGCGACGCTTGCGGGCGCGGCGCTCTACGACTTCGCGGGTGATTCAGTGGCTGTGGAGAAAGGCAGCGACCTGGCAGTCGTGGAAAAAGGTTGAAGCCCTCGCGTTTTTCCTTGCGCGTCGTTCTATCCACGATCGTGATTCTCGCCGGCTGCGCCGGAGGCCCCAGGCGTTCGGCGAGTCCCGTCTACGACGCACAGGTCACCGACGGACTCAACAGGCTGCGCGCCGCGACGCGACCCTTCCAGAACCTCGATGCGGCTGTTGCTGCGGGTTACCCTCGCGAGGTGGCGGATTGCCTCGTCCACGAACACCACGGCGCCATGGGATTCCATCATGTCAATCGCAGCTACCTCGATACAAGGCGCGACATCGAGCGGCCCCAGATTCTGCTCTACGAGCGACTACCCGACGGCAATTACCGGTTGAACGCAGTGGAGTTCATCATCCCGTACCGGTTGTGGCCGCGCGATTCAGTCGCACCTGTGATCATGGGCCAGCGGCTCCACCATGAGGACAATCTCAAGTTCTGGTATCTGCACGTCTGGGCGTGGTTGAACAATCCTGACGGCGTGTTCGCGAACTTCAATTCCGCCGTGAGCTGTCCCTCATCGTCCCGTAAGGTTTACACACCCTCGCCGCTCGAGGGTTGAACGCTCGTCAACTGCCCAAAAAAGGGACGCCCCGATGGACGTCCCCCCTCTTTCATTCGAGCGGCAGAGATTACTCGCTCACGCCGACACCCTTGTCGCCGAAGCCGTACTTCTCAGGACTCTTCGAGATGCGGGCGGCCGCAATCATCATCGGCACGTAGTCCCGCGTCTCCCTTGGCAGACGGCTCGAGATGCGATAGTAGTCCTGATCCGTTCCTCTTTCCTTCCCGGTTTCCTCGCGCATAATCCGCCCAACCCGGTTTTCACCAGTGTTGTACGCAGCCGCGGCGAGATACCACGATCCAAAGCGGTCGTGCAGGTCCGACAGGTACGACAACGCCGCATCGGTCGCCTTGTCAGGATGGTTCCGCTCGTCCACCCGCTTGTTGACCGTCAGCCCATAGCGCTGGCCCGTCTCGCTGATGAACTGCCACAGACCACCAGCTGCCTTCGGAGACTTTGCCTTCGGATTGAATCCCGACTCGATCATCGCGAGATAGATCAGATCCTGCGGCATAGCCCGCTCTTCGAGCTTGGCCGAGATCATCGGCTGGTAGGTCGGCTTCCGCTCGAGCCAGATCGCGAAGCGCGGTTTCAGCTTCGGATGCGTGGTGAACAGCTCGACCCACGAGTCAACCCGGGCGTTGTCGATATTGGACAGATCCCACCCGGCCGATGAGTTATCCGACTGGGAGCCGGCTGAGACAACTGCCGGTAGAAGCGCCGCCTGAATCGACCTCGTGTCCGAGCCCACCTGCGGAATGATGTAGACGGCTGCGAGCAGGGTCATGCTCGCGAGACCGATATTCCGCTTCAGGCTGGAATTGAGAATCCTCTTGAACCGGTTCACAAATCCTCCGTTTGCTGGAATCGGCGCTTGGGCGGAGTGCGCTGGAACGGTCTCGAAGTGAGGCCGAAATCCGCGCACGCCATCAGCTTGGTCCGACATATGTTTAACAAGCTTAAATTTAGTCGATTCGGGCCTAAATTGGAAGCCCCAACGGCCGTCGGGCTGTCTTTGTAACTCATTGATTTTTAATGACTTACGGCGCCATTTTGGCGACGGCCAGCGGAACGTCGGGGGGAGCCGTCAGAATCGGACTCCAGCCCCTCGAAAAGGGGCTTAAGGGATCACCCGAAACGGGCTAAGAAATCACCCGAAACCCCTCCTTGTCCGCCGCTGATCCCTGGTGTTTGTCGAGCGTGACAAAGTCCAGCGACCCGGGCTGAAATTCCGCGGCCACGATCGCGGCGGCGAGCTGGACGGCGTCCGCGGCACGAAGCTGATGGACCCGGAGTAGCCTGATCGCCTGCTCGCGAACGTCATCCGAAGGCCCGACCTCAGTCCAGAATCCGACTGCGTTCCGTGTACGGGCGATCGCGCGACCAAGTCCCGATGGCGTCAGTGTGCCGTCGCGCTCCAGCCGGGCAAACGCCGACACGCACTCGACAGGCGTGCCCCACCATGTCGCAATCGCCGGATCGGCCGAGTGGATTTCGCGCAAGCGAGCAGACGTGCTCTCGGCGATCAGCAGCGGGATGATCGCAGATGAATCCCAGTACCTCACCGCCCGGCCCGGCGCTCGTCGAGCAGCGCCTCGACAGCAGACACCCCTCTTGCCAGCCGAGGGGGAGCCGGCAGGTCGTCGTCCCAGTCCGCTCTGGGCTCGCGCTCGGGAAGCTTCACTACACCCTGCTCCGCAAGCTCGATAAACCGGGGAGGGATTCCACGAACCTGGGCAGCAGGCGGAACCAGCTGTGCCACGGGCGTCCCGCGATCGGTAATAGTGATTGGCGTGCCCGCAGCGACTTTCCTGATCAGTGCACTGAGGGTGTTTTTTGCAACGGATACGGATACGGATTTCATATAGCTATTCTAGCCAGATATAAAAGGCTAATCAAGCTAACATACAGCCACTAGCTGGCCAGAGTGGCCTGCGGGGTCGGAGGACATGTAGACTTCCGGCGTCGCCCACTTGTCGGCCGGTGCGATGTGCCCCGCAGAGGAGGAAATGCATAGCGAGTCTACTGTCGCGAGGCCCATCCGCCGCGACCGCGTCGTCATCACTAGCTGCATCGTTCTCATAACCGCACTCGCGTGGGCGTATCTCGTCCATCTCGACAACCAGATGTCGTCTTCCGCGGTCCCGGAGACGATGATGGCGAATATGAGAACGGCGATCGACGCCCCCTGGGGCGCCACGGATGTCTTCTTCACTTTCCTGATGTGGGCAGTGATGATGGTCGGCATGATGAGCGCAACGGCGGCGCCCGTGCTGCTTCTTTTTTCCGGGATGCACACACGGCAGGGTGAACGAGGGATCCCGCTCGCCGTACCGCTGTTCGCGTTCGGCTACCTCACCGTCTGGCTGGGCTTCAGCGCTTCCGCCGCAGTCGCGCAGTGGGCATTGCACCAGGGCGCGCTATTGTCATCAGGCATGGCCGCGCTGAGCCCGCGGCTCGCCGGTGCAATTCTCATCGCAGCCGGCGTGTATCAGCTGACACCGGCGAAAGGCGCATGTCTCCGGCAATGCCAGAGTCCGCTGGGTTTCTTGTTGAGCAACTGGCGCGACGGAGCGCGCGGTGCCTTTCAGATGGGGCTCCGGCACGGCGTGTACTGCCTCGGCTGCTGCTGGGCTCTGATGTGCGTCCTGTTCGCCGTGGGAGTGATGAACCTCGCCTGGGTAGCCGCCTTGACTGCTTTCATTCTGGTGGAGAAGTTCGGGCGCACGGGCGCTTACGTTTCCCGCGTGGGAGGCGTAGCAATGCTCGCTTTCGGCGTCCTCCTTCTTGCGCGGTGAATCATCCGTCCGGCCTTTCCTTATATTGGCTGACGCGGAATGAGAAAGGCGAGTCACTCCAACATGAACGGCAGCGATGATAATTCCGACGGAACCCATCGGCAGTATCCCGCGGCCGCCAGAGCTCATAGCGGCAGTCGCTGCTGGAGAAATCGTAGACCCGAACGTCGATCCTCTGTACGAATCAGCTGTTCGCGATACCATCGAGCGCTTCGAAGCAACCGGGTCTCCGGTGATTACCGACGGAGAGCAGCGGAAATACGATAATTTCTGGACGTATTCCGTGCACGGATTGGAGAACACTGCTGCGGACGGCTTCAAGATCCCTTTTGCAGCCGGCCATACCCGACGCATGCCTCGGCTGACGCGGGGGCCTTTCCGCTACAAGAGGTATGCGGACAGCTACCTGGATGTTGCGCTGCGCTACGCGAATCGCAAGCTCAAGCAGGCGGTGATCTCTCCGTCGGCCCTGAGCCTCATGTACCCGGCCGAGGAGATACCCGGCTATTCACGGGATGAATTCATCGATGATCTTTTGGGCGAGCACGAAACCGAGATCCGTCGCTGTCTGAAAAAGGGCGCGTTCAAGGTCCAGATCGACTTCACCGAAGCACGCCTGGCGATGAAGATCGATCCATCCGGCCAGCTGCTGAACAGCTTTATCGACTTGAACAATCTCGCGCTGTCACGATTCTCCACCGAGGAGCGCAAAGCCATCGGAGTGCACACGTGCCCCGGCGGTGATCGCGATTCAACCCACAGCGCGGATGTCGACTATGCCGACTTTCTGCCGAGGCTGTTCGAGCTGAACGTCGGATATTTCTGCGTCGCGCTGGCAGGAGAGCCCGACCGCGACCGCGTGCTGAAGATCATCCGCAAGTCGCTCAAGCCGCACCAGCAGATCTTCGTCGGCGTGATATCCACGATAGATCCGCACATCGATACGGCCGAGGAGGTGCGGGACCGCGTGCTCGAGGCTGCCGAATACATTTCAATCGAGCAGCTGGGGACTACCGACGACTGTGGCTTTGCGCCGTTTGCGGACGACACGTCGACTAGCCGCGACACCGCGTTCGCGAAGATCGAAGCGCGTGTCCGTGGGACTGCCCTGGCCTCGGAAATCATCAGCGGCAGGTAATTGTGGACGAAGACGAAGAAAAACTGCTCCATTCCGTGGCACTTCAGAACGCGAACAGCATTTTTCTTGCGCGCCAGAGGGCGGAGCACGAGCTGGTTCGCGTCAAGGAGGCACTGGAAGCAAAAACTGAAGCGCTCGCTCAATCACTCGCGGCTACGGAAGCCTCTCTCAAGGAGCGTGACCGCGCCCGGGCCGAGGCGGAAGCGGCGCGCCGTGTTGCTCAGGAAGCCAATGAAGCAAAGGGTCGCTTCCTGAGCATGATCAGTCATGAGCTTCGTACTCCGCTCGGTGCCATCGGTGGCTACGCCTCCCTTCTCGTGGAAGAGATTCATGGCCCGCTGAGCGCCGAGCAGCGGAAATACATTGCGCGCATACACCACAACCAGCAGCACCTTCTGCGACTGGTCAACGAGCTGCTGGACCTCGCGAAGATCGAGGCGGGGCATTCGCCGCTGGACCTGGTTTCAGTGCCGGTGCAGGCTGTGCTCGACAGCGTTCATACGATGATCGAGCCGCAGGCCCGGGCGAGTCAGCTCCGACTGGAGGTCCAGAAGGAAGATCCGGCACTTCACTTTTACGGGGACGCAAAGCGAGTCGAGCAGATCGTGCTGAATCTTTTGTCGAACGCGGTGAAATTCACCTCTGCCGGCGGCCTCGTAAGCGTCACAACGACCTCGACGCCAGGCGAGATGCGCCTTCACGTGCAGGACACCGGTGTCGGAATTCCCGCCGCGAAGCTGGAGCAAGTCTTCGAGCCGTTCTTTCAGGTTGAAGCGCAGCCCACGCGTAGCACTCGAGGAACGGGCCTGGGTCTCGCCATCAGCCGCGAGCTCGCGCGCGCCATGCGCGGGGACCTGTATGTCGTGAGTACGCCTGGCGAAGGGAGTACGTTCAGCCTGTGTCTGCCGCGCGGACCAGCCGCTACGCCCGACGGTTCGTAGCGGTTGCGGTCGGGGTTATTGCATTCGCCCGACCAGCGCGTCCTGGAACACCGCCTTCATCACACGCTGCAGGTAGTCAGCCTCGGGATTCAGCTCGCTCTTCCGCACGGCCGAGTTGTACGAGAACAGGACGACGCCCCGAGCTCCGACCTCGCGTGCAGCGCGAATCTTCTCGATCGCTGAATCCACCGGCTGGCGATAAGCCCCGATCCCCGCCCAGATGCGATCGCGCCCGCCGGCCGCGACACCAACGGTGATCTGATCCCGAAAGATCTGCGTGTTCGGTGAGTATGCCATCAGCGCGGCAACGTCCAGGAAACCACGCTGCAGCCAGCTCCTCCAGTCCTGAAAACGGTTCTCGTATGCGTCCTTCGCGTTCGCGAACACATCTGCCGACACGATCACGTTCGGATTCCGCTTCTTGACGCCGTAATAAATGCGCTCGACAAGCTCGCTGACCTGCGCTCGGCGAAAGTCACCGTACTTCGAGGGAAAGGAATCGACGTAAATGAGCGGGTCGGACTCGAGTGCCGCGAAGCGCGTGCGCACGCTGTCGTTGAGCTGCGGCACGAGCCATAGACGAAAGCGATCTAGCGAGATGCGCGAGTAGTCGTAGTCCGGCGCGGGATAGCGGACATAGTCGAAATTCAGACCATCGACGTCGTAGTGATCGAGAACGTCCATCCATATGGAGTAGACGTGCTCCTTGGTCTCCGGAGCCGCTGCCGACAGATAGAATCCCTCGACGTGATCGCGCGCGCCCTTCGTATACTCCTGAATCTTCGCGCGGAACACCGAATCCTTCGGATCGACCGCGTAGAGCTCGCGTGCGAGCTTGTACGGAACCGCGAGCAAGTCGGGCCGTGTGTTGTAGATGTGGCGAGGGTCCGTCGGCGGAGTGTCCATGTTGGCCAGGAGATGCGTGTTCAACCAGGCGTGGACGGTAATGCCCCGGCTATGCGCTTCCTTTATAGTCAACGCGAGCGGATCGAACTTCCGGTCCTTTACTATCGAGGGAGCGCGCGGCTCCCACCGCGCGTTGTAGAACGCATCGCCGCGCCCGCGCACCTGTACGATGAGGGTGTTGAAGCCGTTCGCATGCGCGCGGGCAACCATCGCCTTCACGCTGTCGGGATGGTCGAGCGTGTTTCGCACGACCCACAAAGCGCGCACTTCCGCCGGTGCCGCTATTCGCGGGGTCGGACCTTCCGGCGCCCGTGGCGCGCAGGCGGAGAGAAGCAGCGTGCAAATGAGCGAACACCCTGAGGCGGTCTTCATGAAGTTCTCTCGTTCGAAATGAAAACGCTTCCCTATTTCGACGCTCGCTTGAGCTGCTTCGGAGTGAGCAGCCAGTTCAAAGTCCCTGAGCCACGCTCGGGTAAGGAGTCGAACGTGATCAGACAGGCTCCCCCTTTCTTGAGGCGAATGCGTGGCTCCTCTCGCCCGGCCAACAGCCAGATAACCAGCGAGCTCAGATGGGGGTCATGACCGACGATCGCCACCACCTTCTTTTCTCCAAAGCCCGAGCACCACTTTTCGAAGTCGCCAAACGAAGCGCCCGGCATCAGTGATCTTTCAACCTCGGGGCGATCGATCCCGTAGACCTCCGCGATGATGTCGGCGGTCTCCCGAGCGCGCACGAGCGGGCTCGTCGCCAGCACGTCAAGCTCTTCGACCTCGGCGCGCAATCCTTTCGAGACCGCCTTCATTTCGTCTTTGCCTTCGTCGGTCAGAGGCCGGAGATCGTCCGATTCTCCCGTCTGGGCGAACTCGCCTCTCGCCATCGCCGCTGCGTGTCGTACCACAAGTAGCTTCATATGTGAGTCACCTCCTGCATATTATATCGAATCCGCACACGCCCTGATTTCGAACCGGTTGGCGTTTCACTCAGAGTACATGCAGATCCTCGTTCAGGTGTTGTGCTCCAAAGGCCAGAGTCTTCGTGAAGCGATCGCGAACGATCCGCGGCTCGGTTCATACAACCTTCAGGTGATTCGAGAGAAGCAGCCCGGCCGCGCGCCCGGATGGATGAAGCTGCACAGCGCCGACTCGGCTCGCGGCGCGCTCAACGTTGAGTGGGACGTTCAGTCAGCGGTGCTGAGAGCGCGGGTCATCACGCGCGGCTCGCGCAAGCCGAGTCCGATTGTCGGCGACTTCATCAACTATCTGCTGGCCCGGCATGGCAGCAGAGTGCAGTCGATCACGACTGCTTATCGCTGAGCAACACTCTATGCGGCTCGCCGGGAAGAAGATCGCAATACTTGTCGCGGAGGGTGTGGAGGACCTGGAGTTCTACGTGCCGCTCATGCGCCTTCAGGAAGAAGGTGCGGAGGTCATCTCCGCGGCTGTCGATGTGAAGCCCGTTCGCGGCAAACACGGCCTCGAGATAATTCCGGAGAGTCGCATTGATTCACTTGCGGCCGATGACCTGTTCGGTCTGGTAATCCCGGGTGGCTGGGCGCCCGACAAGCTGCGGCGCGACGCCGCAACCACGAGCCTCGTGCGCGAGCTCGACGCAGCCGGCAAGACGATAGGGATTATCTGTCATGGCGGCCTGGTGGCGATTTCAGCCGGAATCGTGCGCGGTCGCAGGGCCACGGGCTCGCTGGGAATCAAGGACGATCTCGTCAATGCCGGAGCTACGTGGGTTGATGAGGCGGCGTTTCGAGATGGGAACCAGGTGTGGGGGCGAATCGTCGCCGACATCCCTGACTTTTGTCGTGAATTGATTGGATCACTTGTCGATGCTGTGGAGGCAGGACATGTATCGTAGGGTGAAACGCATTCTGCAGTTTTCGACACTCGTCGTCGCGTGAGAGCGTTGACCCGCGGCAGCGTGAGCGCTATGTTCGCGCCCCCCGAATGTGGTAATTGATCAGGGAGAACGAATGACGATTGCTGAGACACTGCTGCCGGAGTTCGATGAGGAGATGCCGTCCACGCGCAGGCTCCTGGAGCGCGTGCCGACTGAAAAGGGTCAATGGAAGCCGCACCCGAAGTCGTTCTCGCTTGGGCATCTCACGCAGCTGGTATGCTGGATGCCCGGGTGGATCACGAACACCCTGACGGAGACAGAGCTCAACCTGAGTGGGGCATCGCCTTACAGCTACGAAAAAACGGAAGATCTGCTCGCGATGTTCGACCGGAACGTGCGGGAGGCGCGGGCTGCGATCGAGGCAAGCAAGGAGGCGGACTTCGACACCGACTGGTCGCTCAAAGTCGGCAATCGTGTTGTGCTCACTCAGCCGCGGCGTGTAATCGTTCGCAATCACATCAATCATCTTATCCACCACCGTGGCCAGCTCACCGTATACCTGCGACTGATCGATGTCCCGTTGCCGTCGATATACGGACCGACTGCAGACGAGCGTCCGGCCGGTTTCTAAGACGATGGAACGCCGCACCATGGCGCCGAGGCTGATTGCCTTGGTGATCACTGCAATGTTTCCCGCCGGGCCGGCGGCAGCGCAGTCGGTGCAGTACCGGTCACCTGCCGGAATCGAATACCGCTCGCAGCCCGATACCGGCGCGATTGCTCGCGCGGAGAGCGCACTCGTCGCTCAACCCCGCAACATCGATCGCATCATTCAGCTCGGCGTCGCGCAATCAGGTGCGCGACAATTCCGGGAAGCGATCGCAACATTTACGCGGGGTCTCGCACTCACGCCGGACAATCCGCTGCTGCTCCGCTGGCGCGGTCACCGCTATCTCTCGGTGCGCGAATTCGATCGGGCGATGAACGATCTCACGCGCGGCGCCCAAATCGACAGCACGATCTACGGCATCTGGTATCACCTCGGGATTGTCCGGTTCGCGTCAGGCGACTTTGCCGGTGCGGCGGATGCATTTACACGAGCACAACCCCGAGCCCCCGATGCCGGCGAGCTGGCCGGCGCAACAGATTGGCTGTGGATGTCGCTGATGCGGGGCGGACGTGCGGCCGACGCTCAGGCGATGCTGGCGCGTCGTCCGGACTCGCTTGTCGCGACGAACGCCTATGTCCGGAGGCTCAAATTGTATCGCGGTGAGATCGGACCAGACGAAGTCATGACGGCAGCCGATACAGCCGACGTTCAGGTTGCAACTCTGAGCTACGGCGTCGGGAACTGGTACCTGCTGCGAGGCGACACCATACGGGCGCGGACGTGGTTCGAGCGATCCGTGCGCTCCGGGGGCTGGCCCGCGTTCGGGTTTATTCTGTCCGAGCTCGAGCTGGGAAGATTGCAATGACAACCGAGCTGATCGTCGGCCAATGCAGGTATCTCTTGTCCGTCGCAGATGGGATGCTCGATGGCCTGCGAGACGAGCACGCGTATGTCGAGCCGGTGCCGGGCAACAAGACGGCGGGCTGGATCCTCGGGCATCTGTGCATCACGGGCGATTTCGCGCGCAGGCTTTGCGGACGCAAGCCGATTGCTCCGGTGGAATGGCGCACGACGTTCAGGCCGGGCACCAGCCCGGCGACCGATGCTGCGACGTATGCGCCGATGGCTGACTTATGCCGAACGTTTCGAGAGATCTACTCCGACCTTTGTGACGCCTCCGTCGCTGCGGACGACGCTACGCTCTCGGCTCAAAATCCAATCGAGGCGGCGCGCCCAGCGTTCCCCACCGCGCGCGAGTTCGTCCCCTACATCATGACCGGCCATCTCGCCTATCACCTCGGTCAGCTGGGTGATTGGCGACGCGCGGCGGGACTGGGCCACAAGAGTCTCCTCTGAAGCGTGATATTGTTTAAAGCCCGGACGCCCGATGGTCGCGGAATTGCTCCAGCGACTGGCGAGCGAATCAAACGGTGAACTGCTGGGCGGAGCAGGCGATGATGACTGGCAAGCACCCGACGGCAATCGAGGCACGATGAAGATCAGGACTGCTCCCCTAGCTGCCGCTCTTGCCGTTCTGGCAATCGGCCAGAAGACAGACGCGCAGGCTCCGCCAGCTGAACGAATAGTCACGGTCGTCCCGGGCCCCGAGTACGAAGCGGGCCCTCTGAAACGAAAGCTTCTGGGCGACGGCTGGCGCGAGGTATGGGTCACTCCGGTGACCGCGCCCGTGCTCGACCTGAATCGCTATGCCGGTGGTCTCAAGTTCGTCCGAAGAGCCGGTGGGAATCAGACGCTCACGCTTCACTTCGCCGAGGAGAAGGGGGGGGGATGGCGCGAGCACCTGTTTCGCTCGGTGAACAAGTTCCCCGTCGCGCAGGCAATGCCGCCTGAAATTCGCGGGACGCTGCTCGGCGACATCATCCAGGATCATGTCAGCACGCTCTTTCCGGGAGGCGCGCTGATGGTGCCACCATTTCTCGAGGCGATAGGCGCGCTGCACGTAAAACCCGCGCTGTACGTCATGCCTGACGATCCGCGGCTGGGCGTATACAGGGACAGCGTCGCCGGAATGCTGGGAACACTGGAGCTGAGTCCCCAGGAGGCGCCGAACGACTCGCCAGGTTTCGCGGGATCCCAGAAAATCGTAAGTGGCGACACGTTCCTGGAGACCGTCGAGGCCGCTCGGATGCATCGTCTGGATGAGCGAGAGTTTCTCGCGGTGCGACTGATCGATTTTCTGGTGAACGACAACGACCGAACCGCCGACAACATTCGCTTCGCGCGATTCGGAAAAGACAGCGCCTACAGCTGGCGGCCGTTGCCGCGGGATCGCGACCGAGCTTTCGTGAATGCGCGCGGGCTGTTGATCAATTTCCTCGTCCGACCGGTCTACCCCAAGCTGACAGAGTTCGGCCCGAGGTACGACTTCAAGGCGCTCACCTTCGAGAGCCACAATCTCGATCGGCGACTTCTCCAGAGGCTGACGCGAAGCGACATGGAGGAAGTCGCGCAGCGAGTTCAACGCACGATCGATAATCGGGTGATCGACAACGCGATCGCCGCCCTCCCGCCGGCATGGCGCGGCCGCACCGGCGCAGACGAGGAGCTGAAGACGGCGCTTCGAACACGGCGCGATCATCTTCCGGACATAACGCGCGAGTTCTACCGATGGCTTTCGGGCGAGGTGGACGTACACGGCACGGATGAAAACGAGCAGGTGGCCGTGACCCGCCATACAGACGGCCGCGTGACCGTGATACTGAAAGGCGCCGGAGATTCCGCTCACGTAGCGCCGTTTTTCAGCAGGACGTTCCTCCCGAGCGAAACGAGAGAGGTGCGGCTGTACCTCCACGGAGGAGCTGATTCGGCCGCTGTCAGAGGCGCGTCGAGCGATGACATCATTGTCCGCGCCATCGGCGGTGGCGGTGACGACATCCTGGCGGATTCCGCCGGGGGCGAGGGCACGCGCTTCTATGATTCGCAAGGGGAAAATGACTTCGTCACCCGGAGCGGAACTCGCGTCAACGTGCAGGACTGGGTCGCCCCGAAGCAGGGTGCAGGCGTACGATTCGACGCGCCGTGGCGGCCGGATTGGGGACGCAGCCTTGGGTGGGGACCGACGTTCGACTTTGTCGACGGCGCCGGATTGATCGTCGGATTCGGTCCACGCTACAAGTCTTACAGCTTTCGCCGCTTGCCGCATCACTGGAAGGTCGACGCGAATCTCCTGGTGGCGCCGAGCAACGGGCGCCTCGGCGTCAATCTCGATGTCGATCATCGGAAGGAGAATTCAGCGCTGGCACTGACGCTGGCGGCGCGCGCGACACGGTTCGAGGCGTTCCGTTTCCATGGATTCGGCAACGACACGGAACGTCCACCTCGCGACCTGGCGCTTTCAGAGCAGGACAACATCGCCATCGAGCCCGCCCTCGTTTGGCACCTCGGGTGGCGTACGCGCGAAGGACTCCCGGGGCCGCTCGCGAAAGGGGAAAACGTTCTGCCCGGACTCCCGCCGGTCATCGGGAAATTGACCTTCGGGCCCGTGTTCTACTGGACCGACGCCGATCCGGAACAGGGTTCGCCGTTCGATGTCGAGTCAGCTCGAGGGCGAACAGCCGAGGGACGTATGGGCGTCCGCGTGGCACTCGACATGGATCAGGCCGCTCGCGGGCCGGCCACCGAGCGCGGGTGGACGCTCAAGGCCGACCTGGCCGGATATCCGCCGCTTTGGGATGTCGAGGAGACCTTCAACACGGCGAGCGCCGTCGGAACTTTGTATCTCCCGTTGCCTGGTGAGACAGCCCATCTCGCGTTGCGTGCAGGCAGCGCGTTTGCATCGGGGAACTTCCCGTTGCAGTACGCACCCGCAATCGGCGGACGCGAAACGCTCCGCGGGTACCATTTCCAGAGGTATGCGGGCGAGACCTCCGCTTTTGGCTCGGCCGAGCTGCGGGTTCCGGTCGGGACGCTGCCGTTTCTCGTGCGCTGGCGACTTGGCGTTTTCGGTCTGGCTGATGCCGGCCGCGTCTGGTTCGAGCGACGCAGTCCCGGGGGATGGCATGCCGGGGTGGGCGGCGGCATCTGGCTTTCGTCACTCGGTCAGACCGTGAGCTTCGCGTATGCCTACGGTGAGCAAAGTCGTTTTTACCTGCAGAGAGGAATGTCTTTCTGATGCGACGGATTTTTTTTTCACCGCGTAAGAACGGTGCGCGGTGTTGTCTGGCCGGCGCGTTGTGCGTGATGACATCGGCAGGCGTGACGGCGTGCACGCCGCATCTGCGGATCGAGGAGGTGCCGCCGGCGCAAATCGAAACGACACTGTTTCTCATCGGCGACGCGGGCGAGCCGAATCCACGACAAGGCGAGGCTGCGCTGGACTCGCTCACGGTGCAGGCGTCGGCTGCGCCAGGTCGCTCCATCATCGTGTTCCTCGGCGACAACGTCTACCCGGATGGTATTCCGGAGGAGGGCAGGGCGGAGTACGCGGATGCGCGTCGTCGTCTCGAGGTGCAGGTGAACGCCGTACCGCTGGGTGCGCGAGCGATCTTCGTCCCGGGCAACCACGACTGGGCCGCGACGGGACCGTTCGGACTTTATTCCGTCCGGCTTCAGGAGCAGATGCTCAAGTCGCTGGCCGGAGGCCGCGACGTGAGGATGATGCCGGGCAACGGTTGCCCTGGGCCTGCGGTGCTGGACGCCGGACGCCTGCGGTTTATTGCGATGGACACCCAGTGGTGGCTCCACAACTACATCGTTCGCGATGCCCAGTCCACCAATTGTATTGCAGGCACCGGGAATGTGACCGCCGCTCTCCGTGATCAGGTGAAGACGCCCTCTGGCCGCGTGACGATCGTAGCTGGGCACCACCCGCTGATGACCGGCGGAGAGCACGGCGGCTACTGCGGTGTGACAGGGCCGTTCCGGCGTCTCGGTGGAAGCAGCCAGGACATCATGTCAGGGGCGAACCGTACGATGCGTGATTCTCTGGAGAGTGCATTCAAGGCTCAGCCACCTCTCGCATATGCCGCGGGACACGAGCACAACCTGCAGGTAATCAAGGGTGGAACGAACGTAGTCCGGTACATTCTGGTGAGCGGGGCGGGTGCCGAGTCAAAAGTCTCGTGCGCCGTGCGACTGCGCGAGAGCTACTATGTCAGTCAGCATCGAAGCGGCTTCATGCGCATCGATATTCTCAAGGGGAAGGGGGTGCTGTTGCGCGCCTATCACTTCCCGAGCAGGCGCAAACACGGTCTCTCGTTCACGCGCTGGCTGGAGGACGCGTGAGCGTGCGTCTGTTCACGGCTGCCTCCGCGCTGATCGTGCTGATGGCCCCCGCACGAGCTCACACGCAGGCGTCCGATGATGTTCTTCAGATTCTTCGCCTCGAGTCGACACCCATAGGGGCACTTCCACCAATCGCCCTGCCCATGCCGGCGAGTCGCAACCACGATTACTGGGGAGTGAGGCTTCAGGCGGGCCAGCGTGTGGGTCGCGGTGCGGCTGATCTTGGAACACTCGCGGCTGGAATCGACTTCCAGTATCGGGGCGGGTCCATTGTGGGAATCACAGGCGGATATCAGAAGAGGGACTGTGACCTGGCCGGTCCGGATTGCGGCGCGCACGCTCTCTTTGGCTTACGCAGTCGCATCAACCTGATCACAGGCGGGCCGACCATCGGTGCCCTGTTCGGTGACAAGAACGCAACGAGCACGCTCGGCGGCGAGATGGGGTTCGGCTTTGCTCCAAACATGCTTCCGGACATGAACGCCTGTACGATCGATCTGGGGATGCCGCTGTCCGTCTCGATGCTGCAGCGGGTTCGGGTCGTGTCGTACATCACTCCGGGCTTCGCATGGGATTTCAGCTGCGGGTCGCGCGGCCCGCCGGCGCACGGCAGCTGGCTTACGGGATTCGGCCTCGGAATCCAGCAGTTCGGAAACCGCTCCACCGACATCTTCGTCGGGGTGCAGAAGATCTTCCGAGGGGGTACCGGTTATCAGTTCGGAATCGCCGTCACTTACGTTCGGCTGCCTTGAAGCCGGCTCGCGTCTGAGACAGACATCAGCGGTACCAGCGCCTAGATCCTGGCGATCACTAGCTGCGCGATCGCTTTCCCCTTGGCTTCATAATCTCGTTGCATTCTGAGATCAACCGTGATCAGCGCCGGTCCCTTACGAACATTCAGAACGCCACCGATCAGCATTACCGCCTCGTCGCCGAGGCCTGTGATGGGAGTCGTGGCCTTCACTTCTCCACCGGCCGCGCCCATCAGTGCGCCGGCCAGGTTTGCGCCGGCAATGCCGGATGCACCACCCTGCCATTCGACGGTCAACTGTGCATAGCGGCTGCCGGCACCGGTGTACGTGCACGCAGTCTGCGCCGGTGAATCAGTCGCCACGGCGTGGGTCAGAGGCCCGCCGAGGATGCCTTCCATTTCGGCTTTGGTCACGAGCGAGCATGCGCTGCGTGCCGAAAGAGCGGGCTGCGCCGCGCTGGCGCCGGTCGTCGAGCTTCCTGCAGGCAGCCGCGCGAGAGCCGTGACTGCAACCTGCCGCTCGCGGGCGAGAAGCGCATCCATCTGCTTCGTGTCCGAATAGTTGGTGATTTTGTCCGCCCCTCCTGGCTTGAGATCGATCAAGAGGTGTCGGCTACCCTGCTTGATCACCAATGCTTCGTTCTCGGCGAAGGCGTCCTCCCCGAGACTGGCGACCGGTCTCGCACCACGGTACATGCGTTTCAATCTGGCGAACTTGTCGGCGGCATCCTGCTCGTTCTCGTAGGTGCTGAGAGTGACCGTGATCGTGCCACCGTCGTCGCTGCGATAAAAGCAGCTGCTTCGCAGCATCGTCCCGATCGGGAACGGTTTGCTTTCGTCGCCAACGTCGTTGATGGGAGATCCGAACACGCCCTGAGCTTCCGCCTTTGTCAGCAGCTGACACGCGTTGTCCGTCTTTACGGATCCAGCGGCTACGGGGACCGGTTCGCCGCTCGCGCTCGCACTGGCAGCGTTTGGCGCTTCGCCGCCGCCCGAGCATGCGGCCGCAACGCCGAAGACTGCGCAAAGCCATCCCAGCCGGTCCGCAGAAACTCGCGTGATCACGGGACCTCCTCGTGGATGAATGTCGGGCGGCACAAGTGGACGGGAGCGTTGGATACTGACGCTGCATGAGCCCTCAGTCAATACAGCGCGGAGGGAGCCCGGAACCGGACAGCATGGGCGACCACCAGGCGTTCAGGGTGGTATTCGGCCGACGTGTCCGTTCTGGCCGCCTCGTCCGCCACCGTGAAGTGAGCCGGTTCAATTCCGCGGGACTGGCAGCGAAGAGTAGCAATGCGCAAGATTTGGCGTTCGAGCGAGCCAGGCAGATCGTCAACCGTCACTCAACGGAGGTGCGTGTGCGCCATTTTCGCCTGAAGAGAATCGCGGTCGGACTTGTGCTGGTCACGGCATGTGACAAGGCGGCCAATGAATCTGCCCCCGTGGCTTCCGGAGCGTCCGCTCCGGCCGCGACGGCGACACCGGTCCGTCGTGGGTCACCTCCCGTAGATCTCTGCAGCCTCGTCACCGAGGCAGAAGCCGAAGCGATCCTCGGGAAAAGCCTCGCACCGCCGCAAAAACAACGCGGGGGCGACTGCTGGTATCTCCGCGAAGGCGGGTCCGATTTTGGCGACGTCGAATTCATCCTGAGTTTCATCGCAGCCTATCCCCGCTCCGAAAAGGAATTCGACGAGTTCGTCGCCGAGCAGGTCAGCCAGATCAACGCGAACATGAAGAAATCGGGCGTGGGAATGGTACAGTTCACCGCCGAGCCGGCGCGCGACGTCGGCGCTCCCGCCTACTTCATCGATCCCGGGCTGTACGTCCTCAAGGGGAATCGAATCCTGGGGGTCGGCCTCGGCGGAGAGAAAGGCGTCGCCATTGCGAAGGCCGCACTGCCGCGGATACCGAACTAGAGGTCCAGCACTGTTCGAAGACCGGCGTCGACGGCCGCCATGGATCGACTGGGAAGTCGCGCCGCGAGCTCCGTCAGGTAGTCACGATCCAGGGTAAGAACCTGGGATACGTTGGCGACGGAATCCTTCGGCAGGGCCGAGTACTGCCGCGGGATGAGCACATTCCCGGGCGCATCGAGCAACTCGAGATTTGATGTCAAAACGACAACAACCACCGTCTGCAGACGGCTGCGGTTGAACGCATCTGCCTGCACGACCACAACCGGACGGCGATATCCCGATGACGAGCCGCGGGGATCCTCGAGATCAGCCCACCAGACTTCGCCCCGCTGGACTACCACTCGCTCGCGCGAACCGTACGGGCCTGCGCGCGACGGACGCGCTTGTCGAGCGCGCTCGGGTGCCTGGCGTAGACAGCATTCAAGCGCGCGGTCACGTCGCCAGTCCGGTGTTTTGCGAGAAACTCTGCTACCGCGGTGGCGTAGAGCCGGCTGCGGGAGACGCCAAGCCTCCCGGCGAGCTTGTCGGCGGACACGAAGATATCGTCGGGGATCGAGATTGCAGTATAACCATAGTAATACTTCGCGCAAGCGCGCGGGCCGGGAAACATCGCGGCTGTCGGACTCGTACTCTCACTTTGTGGCGCGATCCGTTCGGAAAAGTCCGAGTGGGAGCTGCCCGCCAACAGCGAGTCTATTCTTGACACAGAGTATCACCCAGAGGGCAACCGGTAGGCTCAGGACGCAGGGAAAGGTGCTGGGCAGTACACTCGTGTTGATGTGGGTCGCATTTCTGGCGACGACGTTGACAGGAGATGCGCTGCTGTCGCTCGGCGTAATTCCGCGAACGACGATCGGTTTGCGCGGGATTCTCTTCGCGCCTTTTCTCCACGCCGGCCTTGCTCACATCATGGCCAACAGCATCCCGTTTGTCGTGCTCGGGTGGCTGGTGATGCTGCGTGATGCGAGACACTTCGTGCCGGTTACGGTCCTCGCGATGCTCGGTGCGGGGCTGATGGCTTGGCTGCTCGGCGCGCCTGGCTCGGTACACATCGGCGCCAGCGGAGTGATCTTCGGGTACCTCGGATTTCTGATCTTGAGCGGCTGGTTTGCGCGGAGCTTCGCCAGCATTCTGCTGAGCGTCCTCGTCATCGCCTTATGGGGCGGCATGGTCCTCGGTGTGATGCCTGGCCAGACCGGAATCAGCTGGCAGGCGCACCTCGGCGGTTTTCTCGGTGGCGCGTTCGCCGCCGGAGTGTTCAGAGCGCCGCGAACGGGCGGCCGTCTGGCCACCTGAAGGTCACACTGAAGAGGAAGCGACCACGAAGAACACGAAGAACACGAAGAACTGCGGTTTTGGGGGAACAGCTCGCGCGATCACGCACTCTTAAAGGACTTCATCACCGCGCAGGGAATCAGCGACGCATTCCGCGACGCCGAGCTCTGCGCCAACGCGATAGACGAGTCGCTCTCCGGAGCTCGCTCATTCGACGATGCCATGGGGCAGTACCAGTCCAGGCGTGACCAGCAGGTGATGGCGATGTACGAGTTCACCTGCGACTTCGCGAAGCTCGAGCCTCCACCGCCCGAGCGACAGCAGCTGATGGGAGCCGTCTACGGAAATCAGGAGGCGATGGACGGATTCGCGCGCGTGTTCGGCGGAGTCACGTCGCCCGCGGATTTCTTCTCCGAGGAGAATGTCGGCCGCATTTTCGCCGCGGCCCAGGCGCGCCAGCCGAGTTAGCAGCTAACGCTTCGCGCAGCTCCTCGCAAAATCACGGCGCTGCGACCTGCGTGTTAGCCAGCTCTTTCACAACGGACGCGATCAGCCGAACACGATTTGCGTCAGCTGCCGCTGCCGCATCGCGCTCGAGCTGCGCGATGAGCTGCGTCAACGCGTCACGCCGCTCGGCGCCGGTCGCCTTTTCGGCTCGATTCAGCTCACGCGCGATTGCCGCTGAACGGTCGCTCGCGATGCCGTTGTTACGCATGAGCTGGTCGAGGTAGGCTCGGGCAACCGCGAAGCTCGGCGGCCAGACCAGCTTCGGCTGCGTTTGAACATTCAGGTAAGCGAACCGCACCGACTGTGCGGCGTCGATCTCATTCTGCGACAGAAACGCGCTGGGCCTCAAGCGAAACAGGTCGAGGCCGCGGGATATCTCGGAGCCGACGATGTACCCATTGTACCAGTAGGCCGACCAGTACCCGCCATCCACCTGCTTCGTCGAATCCATCGGACCCCGGTCGAAGTACGCTATTTCCCTCGGACGCTCTGCATCTGTCCACTCGAAAACCGAGATGCCGCCCTGGTACCACGCCTGTACCATGATGTCACGCCCCGGAACCGGGATCAGCGAGCCGTTGTGTGCAACGCAGTTCTCGAACGCCGTTTGCGCAGCCGGCATCTTGTAGTAGCTCTTGAAAGTCATCTGGTTGCCGGCGAGCGCGAAAATCGCGTTCGCGCCCCACTCCGGCTTGTCCGTCGAGCGACAGCGGGGCTGTCTGCCGCCACCCCACTCGTCCGTGAAGAGGACCTTCGACCCATCGTTGTTGAACGTCGCCGAGTGCCAGAAAGAAAAGTTCGAATCGGCGGCGGCAGCGATGCGCTTCGGGTTTACAACATCACGGATGTCGAGAAGGAGCCCATATCCACGGCACGCACCGCCGGCCAACCCTATTGCTGGATAGACAGTGATGTCGTGGCATTGCGTCGGACCTCTCGAGGCGATCGCAGCGGAGTCCTCGTGCAGGAGGCTCGCTGTTGTTGCGGCGGTTGTATCGGCCGGAGCTCCCTGAGCTGCTGCCCGGGCAGCGGCACGAGCCGCCTTGTCGGCGGCGGTCTCGTCATGCCTTGCAACGGGAGGGAGATTGTCGAAGATCCGCGGCGAGCTCACGATCTGCGCTCGCTCGGGGTGCGCCATCGGCACGCGAATGACCTCGATGCGGAAGAGACTCGTATTCGGATCCTTCTCTGGAAGCAGGGCAGAGCATCCCGCGAGCTCGCTGGGAGAGCGAATCCTCGACGCGCCGGAGACATAGACATAGATGTTCGCGCTGTCCTTCAGATCGGGCACGATCGTATGCGTGTGGGATCCGCGGCAGGTTTGCACGGTCGCCATGTATCTGGGCTTGCCCATGTCGGTGATGTCGAAGATGCGGATTCCGCGCGCCCGGTCCTTGCTGACCGAATCGGGCACTCCCTGCATGCCACAGTCGACCCGTGCACTCGTGGCTTCGGATGACACGAACATCAGATTGCGATGAACCGAGACGTCGCTCTGCGAGCCGGGGCATACGTACGCGGTGTGCAAACGCGGCTTCCGCGGATTTGAGATGTCCCAAACCTGGTAGCCGCTGTAGTTGCCCTGTATCGCGTAGTGAGCTGCGAACGCGAGATCAGAGTTGACGAGTCTGCGGTCTCCCGGCGTTGTGAGATTTATGAACTTCTCCGACGGCGGCGTCTTCGACACCACCTCGAGATTCCAGATCGCTTCGCCGGCATTCATCCATCCGGCGCGGAGTCCAATGCGCGGGTCCGGGCTTGGCGGCGTCGCTGACATGTTGGGGGCTGGCGAGGGTGCCGAGCCGCCAGGCGCCGACGGAGTGCATGCCGCTGCGGTCAACCAGGCGAATCCGAGCGTTAGAGAAACGATCGATTTGGATTTCATGGGCTCTGTCCGGATAAAGAGGCTGCTCGAAGCATGCCGCGCATGCGCTCTATTTCTGTATTCTGGTCGATCTCCACATCTGAAGCAAATTGGAACACGTTCGATTCCTGGGCAGCGCCGTGACTGGAGAAAAGCTGGTCGACCATTGTAAGCGCTCCTTCGTGATGCCTGATCATGAATGTCAGGAACAATCGGTCGAACTCCGGGCCGCGCGCGGCCGAAAGCTGTGTGAGCTGCGCCGAGGTCAGCATCCCGGGCATGAGCTCCGACGTCTGCGCACCTGGTGTGGCCATCTGATGACCGGCCACGTCGTGCCGAACGTCGATCTCCGGAACCGTCTCATGTCGCTCGCGGAGCCACCGCTCCATGAACGCGATCTCGTCCTGTTGGGAAACGGCAATTCGCCCGGCGAGGATCTTGACGGCCTGACGAGCGGCGTGTGTGGGCGCCAGTGCAGTCATCACGATCGCCTGTCCGTGATGCCTTATCATCCCCTGCATGAAGCGGACGTCCGCTGGCGTATATGGCGGACGACCACCGTCCGCCCTCGCTTGCTCGGCGGGGCTAGGGGCTGCGGGTTTCACCGGTGCTTGCCGGGTCGCCGCGCAAGCGGCAACGGCGAGACTGGCGACAATGCCGGCCACAACTGTTAACCGAGACGGTATGTTCATGTCCGTGTATGCCCGGTACGATGACCCTGGCTTCGCGAAACTAACGAATTGCCGGTGGTATCCATTGCAAGCGCAGGGCCGTCTGACGACGTTGGATTGATGGCCGAGTGCGTTATTTGCCACGGGACCGAGGCGGGAAGATTTTTCCAGATGACCGCCGCAGGTGCGAATGGAGCGACCCGATGAGCTTCGAGCTTCTCCTCGTGCGTATGCCTCCGGACGCTTCAAAAAAGGAGATCCGCGCAGCTGCCGTTGCGGCGGCGAAAGTCAAACTTTCCGATTCGCCGCCGGATTCGCCGCCGGATTCGCAGATCGAAGCACGCAAGCGCGCAGTTGCCGATACGATGCTTGTCATGTTTCCAGAGCTCGAGGAAAAGCAGCTCGATTATGCGGAGATCGCTCGATCCCAGGGCATCTCTGAGTCGGAAGCGCGGCGGCGCAACCGCTGGATCTCGCTTTACGGACCCGAAGACGGTGCCCGCGTCGACATCGATCTGTATGACACGTGGGCGCGCATCTCGATGCCGCACGCCCGGCCGGAAAACAGTGATGCCGACATGGACGAGCTATGGAGCTATCTGGAGGCTCTCGTGAGCGAAGGAGGTTTCGCGGTCTATGATCCGCAGCGCGGGAAACCGGTCGATGTTGCCGCCGGCCCAAAGGGAGACCGTGGCTCGCCCGCTGGTACGAAGAGGCCGTGGTGGCGATTCTGGTGACACTCACTGAGCGTGACGTACCACCGGCCAGGATCAGCTCAGTAGTCTACTGAGTCTGAACGATCTCGTCGGTGATGCGATAAGCACCGTCGAGCCAGGCGATGATCTCGCGAGCTCCTTTGTGGTCTACGCCCGCGTAACGCTGGCGGAGCAGCTCCGCTTTTTCGCCCAGACGGTCGAGGCCGATGTCCTGGAGCGTGAGGAGATCCTCGCGCACGAGCCGCCCGAGATCTTCGCCCAGGACATCGACCGCCGCTTTCCGAAAGGAATCTCCGTACTGGTACGCGTCGCCGAGGCGATAACTGTCGGCAAGCGTAATCGCGGGAATGCGGCCAAGCGTCGGCTGGAGCGCCGGGTTGATTCCGTGTGCCGCGATCTTCTCCTTCAGTGACGAAGGGCGCCCGGTAAATCCGCGCAGATGCATGTACTGCGACATGCGCTGCCCGTCGTTCACAGGATAGTTGTCCCACAGAAACGGCTTTCGCTGCAGCTGCTGCGTCACGCGCTCGACGTGCCCCGGTGAGAATTGTCTGGAGATGACCTCCTCTCCCGTCCAGAAAATCTCGATCTCCGGATCGAGACCGGCACCCATTTGCTCGACGTAGTCTTTCGGACGTGCACCGAATACGCGGTCGAGAACCGGATCGTCCGAGTAATACGTCGGGCAAACGATCATCCGTGTTGCGGCCGTGCGCTCGCGCGCCCAGTGGATGATCTCGATCTGCCGCTTGGCGAGGTCGGGCGAGTCGCCCCGCATGTCGTCGAAAAGAATCGCGAGATCGGGAACAGAAATGTCGTCGAAGAAAGCGAGCTTGCGGGCGAGCGTGTCCCGTGCCGCATCGTTGAAGTCGTCGTAGAGCTCGTACGGACTCAACCCGATGCCAAAGCGCACGCCTGCGTCGCGACACTTCTTCGACAGATTTCGCAGACGCTCCACCAGATGGTCGGGGTGAAGCTCCTGCCATCGCCGGCGCAGGTATGGGTCGGCTTTCGGCGCGTAGAGATAGAACCGGTAGCCGCGCGGCGCGAGCCAGGAGACGGTTTCCTCCCGCTCTTCCCATGTCCACGGCTTTCCGTAGAAGCCTTCGATGATGCCGAGCTCGGGAGTCACTTTTTTGTCGTCCTGGCTTGAGTAGGTCACGCTGCGTCGGCACCGCGAAGGGCCGGTTCGGATTTGAGCAAGGTGATGGCGCTGTCGGCATGTCGGTCGAATGCTATGTTGAACGACACTACGCGAACCGTATCGCCCTTCGCCGGCCGGACCGTCCGATCCAGGGCGGGACTGCCCGCGTATCTCGGGCCCTCGGTGTCGGGGTAGTTGCGTCCAGTCCGGCATCCGGCGAGGAGACTCGCGGCTAACAGCAGGTACGCGAAGCGAGGCGGCATATTGAACCAAAGATACTGGGGTAACCACCCATCGCGGACTGCGGCCAACCTTCCGGCGCGTCGGCGGGCGGGTACTCCGAAACGCGTCTGCACGCACACCAGACTGAAATGAAGACTTTGATCTTCTATGCCGCCCTCGTGCTCTTCGGATTCCTGCTCGGACGATTCACCGCGCCCAAAGAGCGAACAACGGTGGTCTACAAGCCAACCGCCGCGCGAAGCAGAGAAGGCTCAGCGGGCAGCGAAGCCGCTCCTGTCGACGTGGAAATCGAAGCCGCGATCCGAGCCGGTCGGAAGATCGACGCGATCAGACTGTATCGTGAGACATACGGCACCGATCTCAAGTCGGCGAAAGAAGCAGTGGAGGCGCTGCAATCGCGGCTGGGCGAGTGACCTCCGTGCGAAGTGAGGCAGGAGGAATCACCGACAGGTTTCTCCGCGACCTCACGGATGTCGGCACGCGGACAGTGCCGTCGCTGCGACCGATTCGTCGCAAATGGTCGAAGGAGCTCAGGTCTGCTTCGCCACACGAAGTTCTGAAAGTCGCCAACGATATTCTTGCAAACGGCGAAGCAGAATTCCGATTCATCGCTTATGAGCTCATCCACTTTCACAAACCGGCGAGAACATCGCTTCGGAAGCGGGATGTAGAGGCACTCGCTCACGGAATGCAATCGTGGGACGCCGTTGACGCCTTTTCGTATTACATCAGTGGTCCCGCATGGCGTGACGGCCAGATACCGGACGCGACGATCTCGGAGTGGGCTGGCTCCACGAACCGATGGTGGCGCCGAGCTGCGCTGGCGAGCACGATTCCGCTCGCGCGAAGGCACTCCCGCGATGCGGGGGACATCGAACGCGTGCTGGCCGTGTGTGCATCACTGGTCGCAGATCGCGACGACATGGTCGTGAAGGCAATGTCGTGGGCGCTTCGCGAGGTCGCCCGGCAGGATCCACCGGCAGCATCCAGATTTATCGGCGCCTACGGTGATTCGCTCGCGCCGCGCGTGTTGCGCGAGGTGAGGAACAAGCTGCAGACCGGACTCAAGAATCCGAGAAAAAAAGCAACACGGACGTGAAGCGCGTGCGGTGCGGAGGGTCTGATACGATGCTCATGCTGCTTCGCCACCTGCTCGCGGTGGCAGTGTTCCCGTTCGTCATGGCGGTGGTGATCCCCGTGTCGCTCGCGCGGCGCGATCACGTGATACTTTCGCCCGCCGAAACGGCTCCTTTGCTTCTCGTCCAGCTCGTGGGAGTCCTGGTTCTCGCGATCGGGATGATCCTCTTAGGGTCGTCGCTCAGGCGATTTGCGAGCGACGGGAAGGGCACGCTTGCTCCATGGGATCCGCCGCGGCAGCTCGTGGTGCGCGGGCCTTATCGCTACGTCAGGAATCCAATGATCTCCGGGGTGATACTCATTCTGCTGGGCGAGGCAATCGTTCTACTATCGACTTCGCACTTGTGGTGGGTGCTGATCTTTTTCGGAATCAACGCGGTCTACATTCCTCTTCTGGAAGAGCCTCAGCTGGAGAGTCGTTTCGGTGATTCTTACACAGAGTACTGCCGCCATGTCCCGAGACTGATACCGCGGCTCAGTCCCTGGCAGGCCGACGCTTGACGATTCACGCGTGAGGGAATTCCGGTCCACTTGCCACGACGCCCGTCCGTCGGCACCATCTTGTCCTGACATTTCACCGAGCATTCAATGAATCGACACTGTCTGGCGGCAGTAACCGCAGCGATGCTGATGTCAATTTTTCCGTCACAGGGCGGAGCGCAGGGTCGCCCCGACCCGGCAGCGATAATAGCGGCACAGCGAGAGGCAATGGTGCCGCTCGCCGCGATGGACGGCGTATGGCGCGGGCCCGCGTGGACGATTCTCGAGTCGGGTGAGAAGCACAACCTCACGCAGACGGAACGCATCGGTCCGTTTCTCGACGGTTCCGTGAAGGTCATGGAGGGCAGGGGATACGACGCGGAAGGCAAAGTCGCGTTCAATGCATTCGGAACCCTGTCGTATGACCCGACCAAGAAAGCCTACGCGCTGCACTCGTACGCGATGGGAAGAGTCGGCGATTTCCCGCTGACGGTCACGCCCGATGGATACGTCTGGGAAATCCCCGCGGGACCGATGACAATCCGCTATACGGCTGTCATCAAGGATGGCAAATGGCGTGAGGTCGGCGATCAAATCATGCCCGGCAAGGATCCAGTGCGGTTTTTCGAGATGAACCTCGTGCGCTTCAGGCGCCATTCCGCAGAAGTGATGCAGCGCGCACTCCAGCGGGCGCTCGAACAACGATGACGGCAGATCGGGCCTCGACGGACGACGACTCTTCGCAAAGCCCGCTCTTGCGGAAGCTCGGCCTGCACCGCCGCGAGCTGCGCGCATGGGCGATGTACGATTGGGCGGCGTCGTCCGCGCAGACCACGATAGCGGTCGCGGTATTTCCAATTTTTTTCCTCGAGGTCGCCGGTGCCGGCCGCCCGCAGGCCGAAGGGCTGTCGTACTGGTCGATAGCCAACGGCATCGGCCTCGCCATCAGCACCGTCCTCTCTCCGATACTCGGCACAATCTCCGACTACACCGCGGTGAAAAAGCGGATGCTGGGTTTTTTCATGGGTGTCGGAGTCTCTGCATGCTCCCTCATGTACCTGATTCAGAGCGGGCAGCTAATGCTCGCTTCGATTCTCTTCATCTTCGCGAACGTCGGAATGCAGGGGAGCTACGTGTTCTACGAGTCACTTCTTCCGCACGTAGCGAGAGAGGATGAGATGGACCGCGTCTCTACCGCCGCCTACGCCATTGGTTACATCGGCGGCGGAATTCTGCTGGCGCTCAACCTGGCGTGGATCACCAAGCCGGCGCTTTTCGGTCTGCCGCCGACAGGAACCGTTCCAGTCCGCCTCGCTTTTCTATCTGTCGCGATATGGTGGCTTCTCTTTTCGATTCCGATACTGCGAGTCGTGAAGGAGCCGCCGGTGAAGCTGGAGGCGGACGAGCAGCGGGGGCTGAATCCCGTCAAGGTCGCATTCCAGCGACTTGCCGAGACTTTTCAGGCGCTGCGCGGATACAAGCAGGCCTTCCTGATGCTGATCGCGTATCTCATCTACAGCGACGGTATCGGGACAATCACCCGTATGGCCGCGACATACGGAACCGAGCTGGGAATTCCCCGGAGCTCGCTCATTACCGCAATCCTGCTCGTTCAATTCGTCGGTATTCCGTTCACGTTTGCGTTCGGAATGCTCGCCGGCCGAATCGGCACGAAGCCATCGATCTTTGTCGGCCTTACGGTCTACGCGGTCATCAGCATCTTCGGCTATTTCATGAAAACGGCGACGCATTTCTACATTCTCGCGCTTCTCGTTGGAACGGTTCAGGGCGGCACGCAGGCGCTCAGCAGGTCGCTATTTGCGAGCATCATTCCGGCTTACAAGTCGGGCGAGTTCTTCGGCTTCTTCAGCGTCTTCAGTCGTTTTGCCGGAATACTGGGCTCGTTCCTTTTCGGTATCATCGTCGCACGCACTGGAACGATGCGCCCGGCGATCCTAGCGGTCATCGTGTTCTTCATCGTCGGAGGGTTCCTGCTCTACTTCGTGAACGTGGACGAAGGCCAGCGCAAAGCCCGGGAAGAAGAGGCGAAGGCCAGGGTCGCATGAACGCCTCATCGAGCAGGGAGTAACGATCGAATGTCTCAGTTTTCAAATCCGGCATCTGCCGGCGGGGCTGACACGGCGTCGTACACCGCATCGCTTCTCGAGCTGCTGAACGGCCGGGATCCGCTGGAAGCAATGCGCGAAATGCCCTCGAAACTCGCCGCTGCCGTAAAGGATTCGCCGCCGAATTCGCTCGGCGAGCCCGAAGCGCCGGGCAAGTGGTCCATCCGGCAGGTGGTGCAGCACCTCTCGGATTCCGAGCTTGTCGGGAGCGGACGCTTCCGCATGGTATTGGCGCAGGAACGGCCGGCGTTAGCTGCCTACGATCAGGATGCATGGTCCGAGCGGCTGCACTATTCGGACTCGAATGTCGACGAGGCGCTGGCGGAGTTCACGAGTCTTCGTCGTGCCAACCTGCGTCTGTTCGAGCGCACGAATGAAGCGGATCGCGCGCGCGTTGGCGTGCACTCCGAGCGGGGCGAGGAGTCGCTGGCATTGATGATGAAGCTTTATGCCGCGCACGATCTCGTACACCTTCGACAGATCGAACGAATTCGCGCTGCTCGACGGAGGTAACAAATGGCCGAACAAATCGACAACAAAGAGCTTCACGGCTTTGCGTCGAACGACAAGGAGTGGCACCCGGTCAAGGGTACGGTGGAGGTCGTGAAATAGGCTGCGAGCTTCGCTATAACTTGTAGGGAATCCGAATCCCCGGGTCACGGCTCGGAAAGTCCCTCGAGTTCCTGGTCACCAGCAGCAGACCCAGCTGCTGCGCAGTCGCCCAGATCACAGCGTCGGGCAACCGAAGTCTCTCTCGCTGCCGAATTTCCACGGCCCTTTCGGCAACGCCTTCGTCGACCGGATAAATCTGAAAGCCGCCGAGGAAGGCGCGGACCTGTGTCTCCTCGTCGCCTTCCGCGGTCCCGATGAGAATCTCCATCCAGGAGATGAGGCTGATGAAGATCGTCTCGAATCTGGCGAGCTCCGTCCGCGCCTTTGTCGAGCCGTTCAGGTAATCGATCAGGATGTTGGTGTCGACGACGGCGTTCAAGCTACCACTCGTCTCTCATGCGATCGACGTAAGTGAGCGCATCGATCTTTTTCTTCTGCCAGATGCCGAAGGCAGCATCTGATTCTGGCGCTGGTCTTCTGGAGAGGTATTCGGCGATTGCGCGGCGGACAGCTTCGGCTCGTGAGAGCTCCTGGCGCCTGGCGTGACTGTCGAGCTCATTGAGGAGCGGGGCTGGGAGGTCGATGATCGTACGCATTATGATACCATATAACGTTATCATATATCAACACAAGTGTTTGGACGCCGGGATACCATTCGAGCCCGCTCACCGCCTCAAAAACGTCATCCACCGCGCGGCGGCTGGCACGGATTGGCCCCTGCCCTATCATGCGTTTGCAGGGCAATGCAGTACACCGTGGCGGGGCGCGTGGTGGCGCGTCCCCGTCGCGGCGGCCCTTCTCCCCTCCTACTTCTTCTGTTGGCCGTCGAGCTTCGCCCGAACCTCGGCGATCCAGTTGTAGACCACCATCACCTGCGCTTCCTGCGTCGGCTTGAGCAACAGGAGCTTCGAACCGTCGAGCGAGACATCGTAGTTCGCATGGAACGGAGCGCGCAGAAAACTGTCGTCGAACAACACCTCGCGCGATGTAACCGAGAATGATGGCGTAGCACTCACGTTCGCCACCACAAAATGCTGAGCGTCTCTGTAAAAGAGCCGGCGGCTGTCGCGCGACCACACCGGCTCTCTACCGCCGCCGATCGATACCTGCGTGCGCGGTCCTGTCGGGAAAGGCTGTACGATGACCTGGTCGCGTCCTGATTCCTCCGAAACGTAGGCAACCCACCGGCCATCCGGCGACACGCGCCCCATGCTCTCGATGCCGGGGCTGTTTGCGATTGGCCTGGGCAGGGTGTCGCCGGTGAGATTTCGATACATAACGTCGGCGCCCGTCGTATCGAGCTGATAAACGATTCCCCGAGCGTCAGGCGTCATGACAGCTTCGAAGTAATCTTCGCCGTCGTTCGAGAGAAGCGGCGCTTCGCGCTCGCTCAGGTCAGCCGGCCGCCACCAGATGGATGCCCTCTTTTCTTTCGATGTGCGGTACAAAACCCGCTTTCCGTCAGGCGTCCACTCCGGCCGCTCGTTGACGGACCCGTCTTCCTCGGCCGTAAGTCTCGTCGAGGTTCCGCTCGGAATATCGTACACCCAGATATCCCGCTGGCCGGGCGTCGCGATCGTCAGTGCGATCTTTCGCCCGTCCGGGGAAAAGCGTGGGTACGCGTAGGGTCGAGCTTCTGCTATCAGCGGCTGAGTGATACCGCTCCGGTCCGCGAGGACGACTGACACGGGAGCGAGGCCACTCGCATACACGATCGACCCATTCGCCGAGACGGCGGCTTGCGCAGAGCCGGTCGTCTGATTGACCTCCACCTCCGTGAGCACCGGTGTCGAAGCTCCCGTGATCTGGCTGCGCGACGCGTCAAAGGGCACCGCCATCACCGTCCCTTCAGCCGTCGCATAGATCAGCAGCCCGTCGGTGACGCCAAGCGCGTGGATTCCGGGCACGTCGAGAAGAGTGCATTTCCCCGTCTTGAGCGATGCGGCCCCAAGTTTCGCGGTGGCGTTGCTCTGGCTTGTGAAGCTTGTAAACAGCACGGTCTCTCCGTCCGGCAAAGCCAGTGGAAGAGCTTCTATCATCGTTCCGGGGCGCGATAGGTTTTTGCAGATCTTGCGCGACGCGCCGCCGTTCTCCGGGAAAGCCAGCAGGCCGCCACTCACCATCGAGTAAATGAACTCCCCATGACCGCTCCAGGCCGCACCACCGTAAAGGCCGGGCATCGCCGCCACGGAGAGTGCGGTCCCGCCGTCGAGGGCAACCTTTCGCAGACGACCGCCGGCTACGAAGCCAAGCCATTTGCCGTCGGGCGAAAAGAAAACCGTGAACGCGCCTTCGGTGCCCGGCAACGGTCGAGCCACAGGGTCATTCAGGGATCTGGCATAGATCTGTTGCTCGCCGCGTAAGCCGCGTCCGATGAAAGCGATGAGGCCGCCATCCGGAGAAATCGCCAATGATTGTATCGTCGTCTGCAGATAGCTTGGCCCGCCCGGGAGCGTGAGAGGAAACTTGACGGTGGTTTGTTCCGCCGGGGCACGCCGCGTGGCCCACATACCAACGCCAAACGCTGTTGCAACGAGAGCCAGTGTTGCGAGGCCGAGTGTAAGCGGATCTCTCAGCCGCCCTTTCCAGCCCGCATGCGATGTTGTCTCGATCGCAGGCGATGTTCGAGCGCCGCTCCGCGCGGCGGAGCCTACTGCTTTCCCCTCGATGGCGTCCGAGAATTCGCGCGCCGTCGCCCAGCGATCGGCGGGCAGCTTTTCCAGTCCGCGCTCGACCGCGAAGCTCACGTGCTCCGGCACATTCGGTCGCCCAACCCTGATGTTGCGCGGCCGCTCGGTGATCACGCGGGCAATGATCGCCTGCACTGTGTTCCCCGTATGCGGAGGCTCACCGGAAAGCATCTCATACGTCACCGCCGCGAGCGAGTAGATGTCACTACGCGCGTCGATCGTCCTTTCACCCGTTGCCTGCTCCGGACTCATGTACTGAGGAGTGCCGAGTGAGAGGCCGGTCTGAGTGAGCCGACCGCCGCCCGCTTTGGTGACGGCTAGCGCGATTCCGAAATCCGCGACAATCGCCTGACCGTCGTGCAGCAGGATATTCTCGGGCTTGATGTCGCGATGAATCACTCCGTGCCGGTGGGCGTAATCGAGCGCGCTCGCAACTTCGCGCGTGAGACGGACCGCATCCTCCACCGGCAGCTGCTGTTCTCGGTCGAGGCGGGCTCTCAACGACTCCCCCTCGATGTAGGGCATCACATAGAAGAGCTGTCCCCCCGCCTGCCCGGAATCGAACAGCGCCAGAATGTGCGGATGCTGGAGCGTCGCGGTAACGTGAATCTCGGAGAGGAACCGGTCGGCGCCGAGCACCGCGGTGAGCTCGGGGTGGACGACTTTCACCGCGACCTTGCGATGATGCCGCACATCTTCGGCGAGATACACCGTCGCCATCCCACCCTGACCGAGCTCGCGCTCGATGCGGTAGCGGTCGCTGAGCGCGTTGGCGAGCTGCTCGACAGGAGTTGTCACGGGTCTATAGTATATGCCCGGTGTCGCTTATCAACTCCCTGAGATCGGGTGTCGGCTGGATTTCGCGGCGAAATGTCACGGCCCGTGAACTGATCAAGTCCGCGAAGGTCCGGAGATTGAGCCTGATAAGCAGAAAGCGAAACGCGGAATTCGCGACGTCGCACCCAGGTGAGCCGCTACCACCTCTCGACATGATGGCCGACGCTCACGCTCATTGTGACTACGACCGGTACTACGAGCAGGGGCTATTTCGGGCGCGGTTCTACGTGGACGTGTTCGCTCGCCATTTTGATTTTTCGCGCCCTGCACCGGTTCAGATCTTCGAGTGGGGCTGCGGGACTGGAAGGATCGTCCGTCACCTGCCCAAGCTCTATGAATCGTCGGCGGAGGAGGGTGAACCGGCGGCGGTGGAGATTCGCGCGAGCGACTGCAATCCGACGGCGGTCGAGTGGTGCACAACCGCATTCCCCGACATCTCGTTCTTTCGTAATGACATGGCTCCGCCGCTCGAGCTCGACGACAACTCTATCGACATTGCCTACGGCAACTCGGTATTCACGCATTTGACGGACGATCTCTGCCGGCAATGGATCGCGGAGCTGGCACGTGTGGTTCGTCCCGGCGGACTCATCTCGTTCACCATCGCGGGATGGAGCTTTGCGTACAGGTACCACGAATCCGAGAAAGAGGACTATCGGGAGGGCATACCCATCTACCGCGACTGGGATGAGGTCGGCCGCCGCGATTTCTTTGCTTGGCATCCGCCGCGGTACGTGCGGAACGTTTTGTTACCGGGACTCGAGGAGCTCGAACACGTTACGAGCGACGAGTCAGGGCTGAATCAGGATGTGTGGCTCGCACGGGTTCCCCCGTACTGACGGAAAAGAAACCAGGCCATGGCGCCATCGCTTAACCAACCCTTGACGCTCAAACGCTGGCCCAGGGAGTCACCCCATCGCATACTGATCCTTAACTCGTCCGGAACTCGTACTTCCCTGCATCGCCCGCACCTACGTGCTCTTCAGGCCTGCGCTCCGTCAGTGGCTGCGCCCTCCTCGGCATTATGTCGTGGCATTTGTGGGTACCGCGCTTGCGCTACTCGCGACACTCGGCTGGTTGGGGTGGCGCCTGCTCGAGCAGGAGCGCGATCTCGCCGGCGCGCGCGCGCGTGCCCAGCTCGAGGTTGCGGCGGATCTCATAACTGCGTCGCTCACCCGTGGACTGACTGAAACTGAAGCAGAGCTCGGCCGCATCGCGTCGATGCCCGCCGACTCGCTCGAAGCGGCGGCGGCGCGATACGCGCGCACGCTCGGTGAGGACGCGGCTTTGGTGGTGTTCGCTTCCACGGGTATTGTCGGCTACCCGGTGGGGCGGTTGCTCTACCATCCCGACCAGGCAGAGGAACCCGATCCGCCGCTGGCCGTGTTCGAATCGGCCGAGCGACTCGAGTTCCAGAAGCGCGACTATGCGGCAGCGGCGGAGCGTTATCGCGAGCTCGCACGCACCGGAAATCCGGACCAGCGTGCGGGAGCGATGCTGCGCCTTGGCCGCGTCCTTCGGCGATCCGGACAACTCGTGCCAACACTCGCCGCATACGCGGAGATGGAACGTATGGGGCCGCTTCATGTGGCGGGCGCCCCGGCCGACCTCGTGGCGCGCTCGGCGCGGTTGGCAGTGCTCGAAAGCGGGGGACGCATCGAGGAGTCGCGCCGCGCTGCGGACTCTCTTCTCACCGACCTCTATGGAGGGCGATGGCGGCTCACCCGGTCCACGTTCGAATTCTATCGGACAGAGATCGCCGCACGGAGCACAAAGGGGGAGTGGGCCGACTCGGTCCATCGTGTTCGTTCGGGGATCGCCACTGGCGCCGAGGCTCTGCGGGATCGGTGGCTTGACGATGCGGGCACATCGCGCACGGGACACCGCGTGTCGTTCGCTTCCAGCGGTGGATTAGTAGTGCTCTGGCAGAAAGACGTGGAGCGTCTGGTTGGCATCGTCGCCGGGCCCGCGCACATCACATCGAGTTGGCTCGCGGAAGGCAACGCCGTTCTCCAGCGAAACGGGGCACGCCTGCATCTGGCCGATGGCGAAGGTGTCGCGCTGCTGGGCGCGAGTCCGCCGACTAGACTCCCTCGCGCCGTCCGCACTCCTGCAGAGTCGCATCTTCCATGGACGATCCAGGTCGCGTCTGTCGGCACCGGGCCGGGCGCGCTGCGCGGCGACCAGGCACGACTCCTGATCGCGACGCTCGCCGTCACGATGGCGCTGGTGCTCTTCTCTGCGTACGCCGCGAGCCGGGCCGTCGCGCGAGAGTTGCGGACGGCGCGGCTTCAATCCGATTTTGTCGCCGCCGTCTCGCACGAGTTCCGTACGCCGCTCACCTCGATGCGCCAGCTCATGGAGATGCTATCCACGGGGCGCGTGACCGACGCGGCGCGGCGCGATCACTACTATATGGTGTTGCAGCGCGAGAGCGCGCGCCTCCACCGCTTGGTGGAAGGACTGCTCGATTTCGCCCGGATGGAGGCGAACGCGCTGGAATACAGGCGTGCTCCACTCGATCTCTCATCGCTCGTCACCGAGGTGGTCGCTGCTTTCCGCGCCGAGCTGCAGGATGCGCGGCATACTGTCGTCGTCAGCGCGAACGAGGAGACCCTGTCCCGAGTCAACGGTGATCGCGAGGCGCTCAGTCGCGCTCTCTGGAACCTTCTCGACAATGCGATCAAGTACTCGCCTGATGGGGGTGAGGTGCGGGTCGACGTGTCCAATGGCGCGGGGAGCATCAGCATTGCGGTCCGGGACCGCGGAATCGGCGTCGGCAATAACGAGCGGGAGCGCATCTTCGACAAGTTCGTGCGTGGTCGCGAGGCCGAGCGTCGCGGATCGAAGGGCACAGGTATCGGTCTCGCGATGGTCAAACATATCGCCGAGGGACACGGCGGTTCGGTGCACGTAAGCAGCGAAGGATTCGGTCGTGGCAGCACCTTCACTATCGATCTTCCAGCGGCGAATTCCCTGTGACCCGCATTCTCATTGTTGAAGACGAGCCTGCGATTGCGCTCGGACTGGAGGATGATCTCGCCCTCGAAGGCTATGAGGTGACGCTCGCCCGCGACGGAATCGCAGGCCTCACCCGCGCGCGCGCGGAAGCGTTCGATCTGGTGCTGCTGGACATCATGCTCCCAGGCCGCAGCGGATTCGAAGTTTGCCGCGAGCTGAGAAGAGGCGGATTCCGCGCGCCAATCATCATGCTCACCGCGAAGGCGCAGGAGGCAGAAAAGGTGATGGGGCTCGAGCTGGGCGCCGACGACTACGTGACGAAGCCGTTCAGCCCGGCGGAGCTGCGGGCGCGGATCAAGGCGGTGCTGCGGCGCGCCGGACCCGACACGGCCGATGTGTTCAGATTCGGCGACGTCGAGGCGGACTTTGCGCGGTTCGAGCTGCGCCGCGGCGGAGAGCGGGTGCACGCGACGACGATGGAGATGAAGCTGCTCGCGGCACTCGTGCGAAAACGAGGGCGCGTGCTGACGCGCGTGGAGCTCAAGGATCTCGTGTGGGGGCGCGAGACATTCATGACCGACCGCGTGATCGACACCCACGTCGCCAACCTGCGAAAGAAGATCGAGCCCGACCCGGCGGCACCGCGCTTTCTCACGAGTGTTCGCGGCGTGGGCTACCGTTTCGACGAGTGATATGTGTCAAGAAGTCTTCATGATTCCTTCGTAAACCTCGGACCTTGCGTGAACCGGAGCCACACCTGCAGAGCGCCGTTTGACAACAGCTTTGAGAAAGCGTGGGCGGCGGACGTCCGCGCTTCCCTTAGTCACAGGAGGCTCCACATGCGTGCCCCGCTTATTCTCGCTGCCGCAATCATTTTCTCGACCGGCTCGGCGGCCGCTCAAAGGTCCCCTGCGCCGAGCGTCGTGCTGCAGGCAGCGATTCATCAGGAGACGGTCGAAGGGAATCTCGAGAAGGCGATCGCCAGCTACCGGCGCGTGATCTCCGACAGCCGCGCGGACCGACCGACAGTCGCCAGCGCACTCGTCAGGCTTGGGCTGGTGTACGAGCGTCTGGGAAACCGTGAGGCGAACAGCGCCTACTCGCGCGTCATCCGCGAGTTTGCCGATCAGCGAACCGCCGTAGCAGAGGCGCGCCGGCGTCTCGACGCGCTCGCGGGCAACGCACCTGCCGTGACTACAGCGGTCTCGGTGCGCCAGGTATGGGCGGGTTCCGACGTAGATCTGCTCGGGTCTGTGTCTCCCGACGGGAGACAGCTCTCGTTCGTGGACTGGTCGACAGGGGAGCTGGCCGTGCGCGATCTGACGACCGGAAAGACCCGCGCGCTCACGAAAAGCGGTGACTGGTCCAAATCGATCGACTACGCCGAACGTTCCGCGTGGTCTGCTGACGGGCGGCGCCTCGCGTATGCGTGGTACAGCCCGGCGGGGCAGTATGAGATGCATGTGATCTCCGCTGACGGCGGGGAGGCGCGCGTGGTCTTGAAGCGTCCGGACATTGCCTACGTCTGGCCGCAGCAGTGGACGACCGACGGCGCCCGCGTGTTGACGGTGCTCGAGTCGTACGACGGGGTGCGTCAGCTCGCGTTCGTGCGGATCGCAGATGGAGCCGTGCAAGTGCTGAAACCGGGCGACTCGCGATGGCCGGGGACGCCGAGTATTGTCCCTGGAGGAGGGTGGATCGCGTACGATTACGCTCCCGACGAGGCGGCGACCGCGCGGGACATTTATCTCATGGCCGCCGACGGCAGCAACGAGCGGCGCGTGGTCGAGCACTCCGCCGACGATCGGCTGCTCGGCTGGTCAGCGTCGGGATCGCACCTGCTCTTCTCAAGCACGCGACGCGGCACGAGGGACCTCTGGGCATTGCCCGTGAGCGATGGACGAGTCACCGGAATGCCCATGCTCGTCAAGACTGACCTCGGCGCTCGGGTTGAGCCACTTGGGATCACGTCAAGGGGGGCTCTTTTCTACGGACTCGGGGTCGGCTCGCGCGATGTCTACGTCAGCGACCGCGATGCGGCGAGTGGAGCGGTCGCTGGAAACAGGATGCGGTTCTCGCAGGGCTACGAAGGCGGGAACGATTTTCCGGAGTGGTCGCCGGACGCTCGCCGCGTCGCCTACGTGTCGAGCAGACCGACCGGCGGTGGCGAACGCTATCTCGTGGTGCGCGACGCGGACGGCGCAAGCGAACGTGCCTATCCGCTGCCCGGATTCGGACGTGTGTTCGAGCTCAACTGGTATCGAGACGGGAAGGCGGTGCTCGTGAGCGCGCGAGGTCCGCGGTCCCGCTTCGGTCTATATCGAGTCGACCTCGCCGACGGTCGTGTAACCCAAATCCTTGACCGCGTGATTGGTCGCCGACCGGGGATGAACATGACGGCATTCTCTCCCGACGGGCGCACTCTGTACTACGTGATCAACGATACTCAGGCCCGTGTGGCCCGAATCATTGCGCGAGACGTTAACACCGGCGCGGAGCGAGACGTGTTCACGACGCGGGTGACCACGCCTGAAACTCAATTGACCAGTCTCGTTCTGTCGCCGAGTGGGTCGGAGCTCGCTTTCACGCGGCTTGACTCGGTGCCAGCGAATCTTGCCGAGCTTTTGGTGGTGCCAGTAAGTGGCGGGGCCACGAGACAGGTCGCGCGCGCGGGGAAATGGCTCGGTGCCACCGCGTGGACAGCGGATGGTCAGATCGTCTACGAGCGGGACATCACCAATGACGAGAGGCCGGGGCATCCGCATGAGTTGCTCCAGGTCTCAGCCACCGGCGGTCAGTCGCGCGTCATCGGCACCGTTCGGGACACGAGCCGGCCGCGTCTCAGTCCGGACGGCCGCCGCGTTCTGGTGTCGAGCGGCGAGGCGCGATCCGAGGTGTGGATGGCGGAGAATCTTATCCCGGGGAGGGGGAAGTAAGGTGCAGTGACGGTGGCGCGATCTCGACCGTAGGATTGCGATGAGACGTTGCGGTCAGCCGCCCTCGCGATCAGGGCCTTGTACTGTTCGGCCGACTCGCGCGGGCCGCGCGCAGCACGAACCATGTCTCGAAATCGCCATCGACGATCTGATGAGTCGAAATGAGCTTGTCGAGTGAGTCTGCAACCGCAGCCTGTCCCGCTGCGCGGCGAGCATCCGACTCGAGCTGAACGATCGTGAGCAGCGACCGCCAGAAATAAACCCCGCGACGTGCCTGCTGTGCGCGAGTCGCTGCTAGGGGG
>JALYJX010000002.1 GCA_030775065.1 Gemmatimonadota bacterium
CCGATGCGCCGGGCGACCTCGACCTGACGTTTCGCGAGCAAAGGACGCCCCATCGAGGTACCCAGCAGGTATTTGCGTCCATAGACGGCGCCTGCACGCAGCGTCGGCCAGATGAATTCCGAAACGAACTCGTGCCGCAGGTCCTCGATGTAGCACTCGTCGGCTCCGGATGCGATGGCTTTGTCCCGAATTCCTTCGAGCTCGTCGCCCTGGCCGATGTCGCCCGCGACGCAGACGATTCGCGCGTCGTAATTCTCCCTGAGCCAGGGCACGATGATGGACGTGTCGAGGCCGCCCGAATACGCGAGTACGATTGTCTGGGTCATAGTGTCTCTAATAACTATTCAAAGGTACCGTATATTTAATCAACGCGCTCCCGAGCGTCAATGCGAAGCGGTGCGTTGGGCTCGCCGCCGGGCCGCGAGTGTGGTATCGTCCTCTAACGCAGCAAGGGGAGCATGGCGAACAAACGAGAACGACAGTCGGCGATACTCGAGATAGTCAACTCACGATTCGTGAGCAGCCAGGAGGATCTGCGAAAGCTCCTTCTGCACCGCGGCTGGGACGTAACTCAGGCTACTCTATCCCGAGACTTGCGGGAGCTGAGGCTGGCTCGCGTGCCGACGCCGGAGGGGGCGCGCTACGCGGTGACTGACGGGACCATCGAGGAGAGCCGGGTTGCGCTGGAAACGCTGCTGCCACAGCTGTTTCTCCGGATCGATGGAGTGAGCGACCTGATCGTGCTGCGAACGGTGCCGGGTGGTGCGCAACCGATTGCCGCGGCGCTCGACGGCGAAGGTTGGCCGGACGTTCTCGGTACCATCGGAGGCGACGACACCATTCTGATAGTTTGTCGTTCCGGAGTCGCCCGTGACCGTGTTCTGCGACGCTTGAAATCCCTGGCCGGCGAACCCTGAGCAGCATAGCTCTTTGAAGCCGCGGCGGGACCGATTTCCGTGGACGGTTCCGCATTGACGCCACCGTACTGCAATGTTATGCATTAAAAGTGCATAAACTTCCGGTCGGCGTCCTTGGCGCCAGCGGCTACGCAGGGCGCGAGCTCTGCAGCCTGGTGCTGAATCACCCCCTGCTCGAGCTTGCCTTCGCGTCAGCGAACTCCCAGGCAGGACAGAAGGCGCACATCGCGGGACGGGAGATCGATTTAATTCGCAACGATGAGTCGGTACTGCCTGACGCGGCTCTCGTGTTCAGCGCTCTGCCGCATGGTGCTTCGTCGGAATGGGTAGATCGCGCCAGCGCGAGTGGAGCGAAGGTAGTGGACCTTTCGTCCGATCTGAGGCCGGGAAACGGCCATGCCAACGGGGTCCCTTACGGATTGACCGAACTCGCGAGAGAAACGGTGGGACCCGCGCCGGTCGTATCCAACCCGGGCTGTTATCCAACAGCGATCCTCCTTGCCCTGGCTCCCCTGATCAGGAAGGGGTACGCGCTGCCGGGCGCGACGATTTCCATTTCAGCCGCGAGCGGCGTCACGGGAGCCGGCTACACAGCGCGACCCGATCTGATGTTCGCCGAAGTTGCCGAGGATTTCCGGGCGTACTCGGTGGCAAACGAGCATCGTCACCTCCTGGAAATGAGGGCAGTGCTCGCCCAGCTCGGCGCGGATAACGACCTGCTGTTCGTTCCTCATCTATTGCCCGTGGCACGCGGCATCCTTGCCACGATCACAGTTCCGGTGACGGAGCAAATCGAGGCGCCGCTCGAGATCTGGCACGACGCTTATTCGAGCGAGCCATTCATCGAGATAACGCGTGAGGCGCCTGCGCTTCGCGATGTCGTTCGGCGGAATGTCGTTCGCATCAGCTGCACTGTTGCGAAAGGAATTCGGCAGCCAACACTCATCGTCATTGCGGCGATCGACAATCTCGTGAAGGGTGCCGCAGGACAGGCAGTCCAGAATGCGAACATCATGCTTGGCATCGATGAGACGATGGGCTTGCCGGCATGAAGACCGTCATCAAGATCGGAGGCAGGGCACAGGCGTCGGCCCGTCTTCCGGAGCGAGTCTCCGCCGCATGGAGCGAGCGTCCGGCGTCATTCTGCATCGTGCACGGCGGTGGGGACGAGATAAGTGCTTTTCAGCGGCGTGTCGGCTTGAATCCGTCGTTCGTGGACGGACGCCGAGTAACAACAAGTGAGGACATGACAGTAGTTCGAATGGTTCTGTCCGGGCTCGTCAACAAGAAGCTCGTATCGCACCTCGTTGCGGCAGGCGCTCCCGCCGTGGGAATCTCCGGTGAGGATGCGGCAATGCTCACCGCAAGTCGCATCGATTCGCTCGGGTACGCTGGTATACCGGCCGCGGTGAAGATCGAGCTGATACAGACTCTACTCGCCGCGGGCTACCTCCCGGTGATCTCGCCGCTGGCGAGCGAAGAGGGCGGGGAAGCGGGCGAAGCGCTGAACTTGAACGGCGACGACGCGGCTGCTGCCATCGCAATCGCGATGAGTGCTTCCGAGCTTCTCTTCGTTGCGGATGTCGAAGGCGTGCTGGACGAAAGCGGGCAGCCGATGACGTTCCTCGACAAAACCGAAGCGCTGGACCTCGCCCGGAAGGGAGTGATCAACAATGGAATGCGCGCGAAGCTCGAAGCCGGTTTTACAGCGCTGGCCGCCGGGGTGGAACGCGTGCGCATTTCCACGATGGATGGACTCAGTGATCCCGGCACAGGAACGCTGCTCTCGCTGGAGCAGAGCGCAGTACGATGACTTCCCTGACAAGAAGAGGTTTGCCCGACGGAGTGTCGGCTGTCGGGCCGGCAGAGTCGGTGCTGGGCACTTACAAGCGCGCGCCGATGGAGCTCGTGCGCGGTGCCGGCGTCGAGCTGTTCGATTCGAACGGGAAGACGTATCTCGATTTCGCGAGCGGCATTGCGGTGAACGCGCTGGGATACGGAGACGAAGGCATCCGGAAGGCGATCACCGCGAGTCTCGATACCGGTCTGGTGCACGTCTCTAATCTCTACCGCACGGAGCCAGGTGAAGATCTCGCGCGATTTCTCGTGAATGAGTCATTCGCCGAGAAGGTGTTTTTCTGCAACTCAGGGGCGGAGGCAAACGAAGGCGCCTTCAAATTCGCAAGGCGCTGGGGCAGGAGTACGGGCTCGGACGCGAAGACTGGAATAATCGCGTTGCGGGGGAGCTTTCATGGCCGGTTGTTCGGATCGCTCGCCGCAACGGACCGTCCAACGTATCGCGCCCCGTTTCGACCCCTGGCCGGAGGGATCAGCATCTGCGAGCGCGACCTCCGGATCCTCGATTCAGCTCTCGATGGTGAGACTGTAGCCGCTTTGATCCTGGAGCCGGTTCAAGGCGAGGGCGGCGTGCGAGTGCTGGAGGTGTCATTTCTGCACGAGTTGCGAAGGCTCACGGCCGACCGCGGGATTGCGCTGATATTCGACGAGATACAATGCGGACTCGGGCGTCTCGGGACCTTTTTTGCGCACCAGAGCTTCGATGTCGTTCCTGACATGGTGACGCTGGCGAAGCCGCTCGCGGGAGGATTGCCGATGGGGGCGATTCTCGTCTGTGGTGAAATCGGATCGACAATCAAGTCCGGCGATCATGGCACGACATTCGGCGGCGGCCCGCTTGTGTCGAGCGTAGCGCTGGAAGTGGTACGTCGTCTGTCGGACCCGATGCTGCTCGCATCGGTACGCGACAACGGGAACTGGCTGGGCGAGGCTCTCCGCGCAATCGCGCGACGCACCGGAAAGGTTCGTGCGATCCGTGGAATGGGATACATGTGGGGCCTCGATGTCGTGGAGCAGGCGAGTGCGGTGATCGAGCGCGGCTGGGATGCAGGGCTGCTCGTCATCAGCGCTGGAGATCACACCATTCGTCTGCTTCCGCCGCTCGTCATGACACGTGAAGAGCTCGGGCAGGGAGCCGGCCTGCTGGAGCAGATTCTGGCCTGACTGATCGCGCGCGCAAAACGTGTTCGCACCGCAGGCAGGCAAGCGCTAACATAGAACCGTCACTTACCGGACAGCTTCAATGCTCCGTCGTCTCTGTGTACTTGTGTCGATTGTCGTGCTGGTCGGGAGCTGCGCAAGTCAGTCGCCGCCGGCAATGACACCCGATGCCCCCGTTTCGTCCGACACGATCGAAGCCCGGCGACTGTTCGAGGATAACATCGGCGCTATTCACAAGCGCGATCGGGCCCGCTACCTCTCAACGTACATTCACTCTCCAACTCTGGCGCGAAACGGACCGAGTGGATTGGAGCTCGGATACGCGGACTGGAGTGCAACGCGAGACACAACGTGGCCCGATACACTGGTTGCCGAGAGAATGCGGGTTGTGCCGCTGGCGCGTGGAGTTGTCTTCGGCACGTACTGCTATCGCGTTACGCAAAACCGTGTCACGACAAGCGGAGTTTCCGAGCGCGTCTTCATCAAGACGCTCACCGGCTGGAAGATCGCGGTCACGACCGCCTTCGGACTGCCTGCCGGTGCGCCGGCGCAATGCAAGTAGCATCAGATCAAACCGGACGAACGTTGTAATGCGACAGAGCCGGCCGACGCTCAAGGGGCTGTGGCACGCGTTTGATGAAGCCGCATTCGGACAGGACCGCACTCTCAATCTTCGAGAGTCACTTCCATCGGGCGCGGATGCCCGGGCACGCGCAGAATCATGGCTGCGCATGCGGCAGGTGATGAAATCAGGAGAGGTTCTGGTGATCACCGGGCGGGGAAACCAGAGCGCAAACGGGATTGCCGTCGTGAGGGAGGCTGTGCTCGCCCTCATGCCTTCGCTTCGCCGCCGGGGAGTCGTGAAGAGCTGGCGTGAGCATACCCAGGGTTCGATTGTAGTCACCCTGGCACCCGTCGCCGCCCTGCTCGGCGCACCGAAACGGAACCGCGAGCGCGGTTCAGCCGGCGTTAGTCATCCCAGTCAAACCGTTCCCGCGCCGTTAGCCGCGCTCGAGCCGGAAACGCTTGCACTTCTACATCGCCTTGCGGTCGAGACAATCGAATCGCTCGGAGTGAGACGTACGGAATCCTTCGTCGCAGACGAGATGCAGGCGATTTTCGCGAAGCTTTCGGTGACGCTTCCGGTCAGCGCCGACAGGGAAGGCACGCTCCGGCGCGCAATCAGCCGCGCTATCGAGGATATCGAAGGCTCTCATTGACTCAGCGCACCGGTGATGTGAGGGCTCCAATAAAATTCCGGTGTCACGGCGGCCCGGACATTGCCAGACTACCACTCTGCTCATGTCGATTTCAATGAGAGCGCAAGGTCGCCAGAGATTGCAGAACGGGTCCAGCCTGACGGCCGCTGACCTGGCAGCCCTCGGGGCATACGGGGCGAAAACGTCCTGGCCCGCGAATTTTCAGATCTATCAATGCAGCGCGAAGGCCGAGGGCTTCTCGGTAGTGTTACGCGGGCACGTCATTCTGCGCAACAGAATGCGCTCCGGCCGTGGATTCGTTCCGGCAGTCGTCACTGCGGGAGAGACATTTGGCATCGAAGGCTTGACGCCAAAGATGACATATGTCACGGATGCGCTCGCCGCAGAGGATACCGAGACGCTGTTCCTCTCGACGGAGAAATTTCGCGAGTTCGTCCGCGAGAACCCGAGCGAGGCGCTGACGCTCTTCGCTCAGCTGCTGGCCGAGCGTGCGCAGTTTCTTGAGCGCTTGCACGAGATGGCATCGCAAAACGTGGAACAACGTCTCCTTGCCGCGTTGAATCGATTGTCACGGGATGACTCGTTCCTTGCGCACGACGGCAGCCTGAAGCTCGAGGTTCGACATCATCGTCTGCTTTGCGAGATGGTTGGTGCAACGCGTGAGTCTATCGCGCTTGCTCTCGGAAGACTCGTCGGCTCTGGCATGGCCACCCGCAACGGTGCGGCCTTTCTCGTAACTTTGACGGCGCTGGACGGTCACTTTTCCGACAGCAGCATAGGAGATGGCGCGATCCCCGTTGCGGATGAGCGTTGGGGGCCATCACCGTAGGGAATGCCTGAAAGCGGAGACTCCGCCTGCAAGATCATCCCTGGTGCCGACGCGATAGACCTTCCGGGGTCAGGATCGCGCGGAGTGCTTCTCCTGCACGGCTTTGGCGATACACCCCAAACCCTGGCGCTCCTCGCGAACCACCTTCACACCGCGGGCTTCGGCATTCGAGCCCCTCTCCTGCCGGGTCACGGGCGCTCGATCGACGCGTTTGTCGTATCACGCCGCAGCCAGTGGCTCGAGTTCGCGCGTGCAGAGCTCGCGGCTTTCCGTAAGCGATACGCGGTTGTAAGTATTGTTGGTTTGTCCATGGGAGCTGCGCTTGCCGCAGTGCTCGCGGCTGAAAATCCTGATCTGCGCGCTCTCGTTCTGATCGCCCCGTACTTCGGCATGAGACTTAACTACAGAGCTGCTTCCGTATCTCACTGGATATGGGGGCCAATTGCCGGGACCCTCAAGTCGAAGAGCCCTGGCTCCATCAGGGATCCGGCGGAGCGTGAAAAGAACCTCGGATATGGTGTCTATACGGGGCGGCTATTGTACGAGCTGTGGAGGCTTGCCCGGCTGGCGCGTCTGTCGCTGCCGAAGATTCAGGTGCCCACTCTTCTGATTCAGTCCCGGGAGGATCCTCGGGTTGCGCCGTCGATAGCAGAGCGGGCTCTTGTCTCTCTGGCAGCAAATGACAAGCGACTCGCGTGGACCGAAGGTGCGGGCCACATCATCACAGTCGATTATGGTCGCGAGCGGGTTTTCGAAGAAGTGCGCGCGTGGCTGCGCGCTCACATGTGAAACGAAGTGGCGACCGCGTTACTCCGCGCGGTCGCCAAGCCCCCGCTCTCAGGTGTGTTCCTGGACGAACTCCTTGGTTGCGTCGACGGCAGATGTAACGCCCTCGCGGGCCTGCTCCACAACTCCGGTTGCAACGCGCTGCACGCGCTCGGCGATCGATTTCGCCTGAGTCGTTACGCGTTTCGCTACGCTCTTTTTACGCATTGTGCGTCGGCGAGTGGTTTTCCGCGCAGTTGCCTTACGTCCTGCGCCAGCGGTCTTGCGTGATGACCGAGAGCTCTTGCGCGACGAACCTGCTTTGCGTGCGGTAGTACGTGTGCGTGAGCGAGTCGATCGCTTTGCACTCGAGCTCTTGCGACGCGTGGCCGACCGTTTTCGAGCGCCGCCCCGTGCTGCCGACGATTTCTTGCTGGCACTCTTGCGACCGCCTGTCTTTCGGGCGGAAGTTCTGCTCTTCCTGCCCCCTTTTGAACCACCGCGCGATGATTTCCTGGCTGCAGCCATGATCCGAGCTCCGAGGTAGAAATGTTTCCATCTCCCAAACGTGAAAGGCTATAGCAACTTCCGCGCACAAAACTTTGGTGTTGGCGCAAACCGCGCCTGAGCCGCTGGAATTACAATCATTGTCGAGGCTATGAGAGCGTTAGAGTCTCTCCGGGGCTGAGCTGCCGAAGCCGGGATGTAGGTAAACGGGCGGTCGTCCATGCATTTAGCAGATGTTGTGGTGGCTCGTCGAGGGGCTCGTCCGTAAGGCGAAACGTCCCCCAATGTGAAGGCACGAAGACGCATTCGGTGGAGCCGTCCGTCTCCGAAATCCGAACATAAGCCTCAGTTGCATCCTCGGGATTCATGTGCACAGGCCGCATGAACCAGCGCGGCTCGTAGGCGCCAATGGGCAGGATCGCCACGTGAAGAGGACCGAAACGGCGCGCAATCTTGCCGAATTCCGGATGCAAGCCCGTAGCGGGCAGCGCATCGAAGCTCAGCCCTGGTGGCGAATGTCGGCGTGGTCCCGCAAACTGCACCGGGGATGCACGGTCACTCCAGATCGGATCTGTAAGGACGCTCGATCCCGCCGATTGAATGAGGAAGGTGCTGTGGCCTATCCAGGTAATGGAGAGCCTGGCGTCTGCGGCATTGGGTGCCGCTGCGGCGGGCACCGATGAAGGAATGTCGTCCGAAGCGGGCTGCCGCCGACGAGAGACCATCCATTTAAGAAGACCTCGTGCACCCTGTGGCTGCGACGAGGGCCATGGATTGCGAAAGCGACCGTCCGTGTGATGATCCGATTCCAGTGAAGCGTCAGGCCGTCGATCGCTATTCATTGATTCAGCCCCGACAGAGAAACAGCAACGGCGAATTGCGCGAGCTCAGGATACGATGACTTCTCTCGCCGCTCCAAGATTCTCCGACAAATGATCAAGCCTCCGCATTCCGACAAGAGCCGCACAGAGTGGAAGGGGCAGCGTTCTGACGAAGGCCAGAGCGCGCTGGGCGTCCGTTCTCAGGGAAGGGAATGCCACTGCGAGCTGGGATGGCAATCCGCGTGTAAGCTGTGATTGCATGAGCGATGCGCTGGCCACTACGGATACGCCCAGAGCAGCTGCAGCTTCGAGCAATGACACGCGCTGTCCGTCGACAGTTTGAGTCGGGAGCCGAACTGCCTCCGTCATCGCGAGATTGAGCGGCAGCTGAACGACGCGAAAATGGTGATCGTCGCCACCTGTCTCGCGCGCTACTTCGACGAGCTCCTCGAGATTCAGGTGCCCTGGTGAGGCGGGGTCGAGACGAAAGCCGTGCCACGTCGCGCACCCGTAACACCGAATCGTCCCGCGGCGCACCTGAGATTCAAGCTCGGCGAATGCGCTCGTGATGACACTTCGAAAGCGCGGGCGATCGAGAGCCAGGAGTTGCTGCTCAGGGTTGTGGAGGTAATAGATGTCAATGGTAGCGAGACCGAGATTCATGAGACTGCGCTGGATCTGGTTCGCGAGAAATGCGGGGTTGAGCGAATGGCCGCCGCTGACGACATCCGCCGCGGACATGATCCCCTTGTCAAAGTATTCGCTCGCCAGATAAACGTCGTAGAGATCGCGCGATTCAGGCGGTGACCCTTCCAGCGGGATGTATCCACCTTTTGTAGCGACGACAATCTCATCACGCTGCGTCAGGCCAACATCCACAGCTTTTCGAATTGCTTCGCCCACAGCACGCTCGGATCGCTGGCAGCGATAGTTGATGGCAGTGTCCAGGAGATTGAGACCGTGCTCCAGACCAGCTGCCAGGACGGTCACGTATCTTGCATCCTCGACATCGTCACAATCGCCAAGGTATGTACCCATGCCAATCGATGAAACCGAAACGCTGTTGCCCAATCCACGGTAGAACTCGGGGGAATAATCAGCAGAAAACCGCTGGACGAATCGCTTCGTTCCAGCGGCGGTGGCGTGTCCGGCAATTGCAATCACGCGAGCTTTCTGCTGCTTCGATCGCGTTTCAGCCCGGGAATTCGGCATGTGACCGACACGCTATCGGCAAAGGCCGATGACCGCAAGAGCAGCACTTCTTCTGATGGGGCTCTCGGCGTGCGTGTCCGGCGGGACATCGAACACTGATCCGATAGCTGTCGCCACCGCGGTCCGCATGGATACTCTCCCGACTGTAGTAATGACGTTCCCGAGAGAAGCGCGGAGCCAGGCCACAAGTCCGTTCTATCCGCTATCGGGGCGTGAATTCCCCGGACCAAACCGCTACCGCTCGGCCAATGGCTCGCCCGGGCCCGACTACTGGCAGCAGCGAGCCAATTACACGATCTCGGCGACTCTCGATACTGCGTTGCATTCGATTCGGGGAGCCGTACAGATCCGGTACACGAACAACTCCCCGGACACTCTTCGCTACGTATGGCTTCAGCTCGATCAGAATCTCAACCGCCCGGGCAGTCAGGGGTCAATATTGTTCGCCGCCGAGTCACGACGGGGAATGCGTGGCTTCAAGGGCGGTTATGAGCTGCGTGATGTTCGTGTCAACGCGCAGAGCGTGGTACCGCGTGTCCACGACACGATGATGCAGCTCTCGCTACCCGTGCCGCTCAGGCCCAGGGGCGGCACAACCACGATCACGATGGACTACGGCTTCCGAGTGCCCGAGCATGGCTCGGCCAGGCTGGGTCGCGACGGCGCACTTTACGAGATCGCCCAATGGTATCCGAGGATGGCGGTTTACGATGACGTGACAGGCTGGAACACCGACCCGTACCTAGGTCAGGGAGAGTTCTATCTGGAGTACGGTGACATCGATTTCGCGATCACCGTGCCCGCGGGCTACACCGTTGCAGCAAGTGGAACCCTGCAGAATCCCCGGGAAGTCCTGACTGCGGTCCAGCGGGAGCGACTCGCGAGAGCATCGAGCACGCAGGAGGTAGTCGCGATAATTGCACAGGCCGAAGCCCGGGCGCTATCCACGCCAGGTAAGCGGACGTGGCGGTTTCGTGCGGAGAAAGTGAGAGACGTGGCATGGGCGGCCGCGCCGGATTTCAGATGGGATGCGACGAGCTGGAACGGAATACTCGCGCAGTCATACTACCAGTGGCCGAAAGCAGGCAAGGCATGGGAGGGAGCCGCCGAGCAGACTCGATGGACGATTCGACACTACTCGGAGACTTTCTATCCGTATCCGTACCCTCAGGCAACGACTGTAGCCGGACCTGTTGGCGGAATGGAGTACCCGATGTTCGTAATGGTGGGTACCGACAGAGACTCCCTGTCGCTGTTCTCCACACTCAATCACGAGCTTGCTCACCAGTGGTTCCCGATGATCGTCGGATCCAACGAGCGACGGTATCCATGGATGGACGAAGGCCTCGACACGTACATCGAAACGTTCGCGAAGGAGCTGCGCTGGCGCGACACGGTGATGATCGAAAGCCTGCTGGACAACTGGAAGTCGACCGTAGACGCCGGCAACGATGTTCCGATGATGACTCCGGCGGATAACATTCCCACTTCGGCTTTGGGGGCTCTGGCCTATCGCAAGCCGGCTGCAGTGCTACTCACCTTACGGAATCACGTCGTTGGGCCGGCGCTCTTCGACTTCGCCTTCCGCGAGTACATCCGCAGCTGGGCTTTCAAACATCCGACGCCTGGGGATTTCTTCAGGACCATCGAAAACGCGGCAGGACGCGATTTGTCGTGGTACTGGCGCCAGTTCTGGTACACTACGGAGCTGCTCGACGTCGCAATCGACAGCGTCGCTCAGCGACAGCAGGGAGGAGAGCATGTCGTGACAGTCGCGCTACGCCGAACGACAGCAGTGATGTTGCCCGTGCGGATTCGGCTGAAATATGCGACCGGCAAAACCGGTGACTTCACTTTACCCGTCAACATATGGGCGAACGGCGACCGTTTTGACGCGACTCTCACGGCGCCAGCCAGGGTCGTAGGTGCGAGGCTTTGGCCGGATCGATCGGTGCCGGACTGGAACCCTGACAACGATGCGTGGGGAGATGCGCCGCCGAACGAGCCGATGCGCGCGGTTACGCGACAGTAGAGGGTCGAAACAGCGACACCGCCGCGTGTCTTGGTTGGCAGCCCTCTGAGCGATCCGGTAGATTGCGATTCGAACAAGCTGTCGAACACACATTGGAGCGTGGATAGAATGCCGGATTTTGGAAGCTGGGCAGCAGATTGGTGGAAGCCGATTCTTTTCATTGTCGTCGCGGGACACATCACGAACGTTTGCGTCACGATCTTCCTGCACCGCTCGCAAACACACCGAAGCGTCAAGCTGCATTATCTGGCCGCTCTTCCGATGCGCCTGTGGCTCTGGCTGTCGACGGCGATCGTTACGAAGGAATGGGTCGCCTGCCATCGCAAGCATCACGCATTTGCTGACCGTGATGGCGATCCGCACAGCCCGCTGATGGAGGGACTGCGAAACATCGTCCTCAAGGGCGCCTTCTACTATAGAAAGGCAGTACGCCAGCCCGGCGTTCTCGAGAAATACGGGAAGGGAACGCCAAACGACTGGCTGGAGCGATATATCCTCTCCCGCCTCAACTGGGTGGGGATTGTCGTCATGCTGCTTGCGGACGTCTACCTGTTCGGCTTCTTCGTCGGCCCGCTCGTGTGGGGCATTCAGATGATCTGGATCCCGTTCTGGGCAGCCGGCATCATCAATGGCGTGGGTCACGCCGTTGGCTATCGGAACTTCAACGTCAAGGATGCAAGCCGGAACATATCGCCTATCGCGATCTGGCTTGGCGGCGAAGAGCTTCACAACAACCACCACCACGATCCACATTCGGCCAAGTTCAAAGCAAAGTGGTACGAGCTGGACATCGGGTGGGTGTACCTGCGGCTGCTCTCGTTCTTCGGTCTGGCGAAGATCGAGTACGCCGGCTCATAACTTTTCGTGGCGACCGTTACCTGCGCGCGTTGCGGGCAGACGCGTGAAGGATTCGAAAAAGCCCCCTTTCCGGGCGCTGTCGGCACTCGGATTGTGGCCGAGATCTGCCGGCAGTGCTGGGCAGACTGGGGTAAACAGCAGACGATGCTGATCAATCATTACGGGCTCGACGTGATGGATCCGCAGGCCCGCACGTTTCTGACACGCAACATGTCGGCGTTTCTCTTCAAGACCGGTGAGAGCTCCGACATCGACACGAGCAAACAGGGAACGATCTCCCACTGAAGCATGTCGAGCCGTAGCGCCTTAGCGCTGGCCGCCGTACTTGCCTGGGGGTGCGCGCCGGTAACAACGGGCGGCTCCGGTGCGGGCGCGGGTGGACTGGGCGCCCCCATTGGGTCGCCAGCGGCAGCCGGCGGGACACCCATTTCCGCAGCTGCCGCGGCCGCATGGGCCGATTCCGTTCTGAAAACGCTCACCCTCCGGGAAAAGGCCGCGCAGATCGTCTGGCCAAGCGTGTATGGCGATTACACTTCCGGCAACTCGCAACAGTGGCAACGCCTCACGACGTACGTGACCGGCGAAAAAGTCGGGGGCTTCACGATTTCGGTGGGGTCACCCACCGAGGTGGCATCCAAGCTCAACGCGCTCCAGAGCATGAGCAAGATCCCTCTCCTTTTCGGTGCGGACCTGGAGGCTGGGGCGGGCTTTCGTGCCCGGGGCGGGTATTTCATCCCGAACGCGATAGACCTGGGCGGCGCGGTGGTCGCTCCGCCGGAGATGGCGATCGGGGCGACTGGCGATCCGGTGCTGGCGTTCGAGGAAGGGAAGCTGACGGCGCGTGAAGGCCGTGCACTCGGAATCCACATCGCTTACGCCCCGGTACTGGACGTCAACAACAATCCCGCGAATCCGGTCATAAATACGCGCTCGTACGGTGAGGACCCACAAATGGTGGCGAGCCTGGGGGCTGCCTTCATTCGTGGCCTGCAGGCCAACGGGATGATAGCAACCGGAAAGCATTTCCCCGGTCACGGCGACACGGAAGTGAACTCACATCTCGCCCTGCCTGTCGTAACGGTGAGTCGAAGTCGGCTTGATAGTGTCGAGTTGATACCATTTAAGGCTGCCGTACAGAATGGCGTAGGGGCCATAATGACGTTCCATGGCGCAATGCCGGCTCTCGACTCCAGTGGAGTTCCGGGCACACTGTCGGTGAAGGTTCTGACCGATCTCTTGCGCAACGAGCTGCAGTTTCAGGGGATCATCATTTCCGATGCGATGGACATGCGAGGGGTGCTCGACAAGTACGGGGCCGTGGACGCTGTTAAGCGAGCGATCGAGGCCGGGTGCGACGTCCTGATACAGCCACTCAACATATCGCAGACGATCGACGCAGTTGTGGCAGGAGTGACAGAAGGGCGGTATACCGAAGCGCGGCTGGACCAGTCGGTCCGGCGAATACTGATGGCGAAGGCCGGCCTGGGCCTTCACCGGGCGAAGCTGGTCGATCTGAACACGCTGCGATTCGTCGTCGGCGACAGCGCTCATGTGAACATGGCCAACCGCATAGCGGAAAAGTCGATAACGCTTGTCAAGGATTCGGTGGGGCTTGTTCCTCTCAACCTGCCTCCCACGACTCGAGTTCTCTCGGTAACGGTGGGCAGAAGGGCGGATTTGTCGGCTGGCGTACCCTTCAACGCCGAGCTGCGAGTCCGCTTCACGGGACTGCGCACGGAGTTTCTGACAGCCGACAACGCGACTGCCGATTATGCGAGAGTCGAACGGGCCGCCGACTCTGCGGATGTAGTAATCGTCAGCTCATACGTCGGACAGGTCTGGGATGCTGTTTCGGCAGCCGCGCCACAAACTTTTACAAGCTTCGTAGAGCGACTTGCAAAGGGCCGGCGGAAGCTGATCGTCGTTTCTTTCGGAAACCCGTATCTGCTTCAACAGATTCCAGTTGCTCCGACGTATCTCGTTGCGTGGGGCGGCTTCCCCGGGTCGCAAACTGCGGCGGCACGGGCACTTCTCGGTCTAGCCCCGATAACGGGGAAGCTGCCGATCTCGATTCCGCTGCCCGGAGGGTTGCGGACTATTCCGCGCGGCGCTGGAATCCAGCGCGCCGCGGCGTTGAGATAATCAATAGTATTCCGTTGACGCCCCGCTCATACGGCGATATATAGCGCTGCTCGGCGACCCTTTATTATTATCAACTAGATAATAAATCACAAGTCGCCCCTTGACATTAGTCATATTTAGTGACTAATTCTGCGGTACCATGCCCGAGCGTCGCGGCAGGAAGTCCACCTACACAATCGATCTCGTTCTCTTTGCCGCGCTGACGGACCAGCTCGCGGTCCTCCTGTGGCGAACTCCCGAAGAAAAAGAGAAGTGGTCGCTTCCGTGGGAGATACCCACCTCGGACGGCACACTCGAGGACGCCGCCGGAAGGATCGCCGCAAATGCGCTTGGCGTGACGCCGAGCTGGCTTGAGCAGGTCTGCGCGTTCGGGGACGAGAAACGGCACCCGTCCGAAACGGAAATTTCAGTTGCTTTCGCGGGCTTGGTACCGGCCGGAACCCCGCCGCCCGTTGGAGGTGCCTACGCGTGGTTCCCGCTTGGAGAGCTTCCAACCCTCGCGCCGAGGCATCGAGCAATGCTCGACTTGGCAGCTGCCACCGTCCGGCTTCGAATGGATCACTCTCCCGTCGCCTTCAGGCTTCTCCCGGCGACCTTTACCCTGGGCGAGCTGCAGCACATGTATGAGCTGCTTCTGGGCAAAAGTCTGCACAAGGCCAGTTTTCGCAGGGCGCTTCAGGCTGCCTGGCTGGTGGAGCCTACTGATGAGTGGCGGACCGAGGGTCGCGGCCGCCCGGCACAGCTTTTCCGTTATGCTCCGAGGAAACGACGCCCCACCCAGCGGGGTATAAGACTGGACCTGCTCGCCTCCTAGAAAAAGGATGAGCCATGCAATGGAAAGACTGGACGCTATTGCCTTTTGAGTGTATTAGTTGCAATGTGTACCTAAGGGTTAGGTAGCTTTTCCCGGGGCCTATCGATGCTCGCGTATCTGGACAGCCTCTGTGCTGCACTATTAGCGCGAAATACCGAAGAGATCCGACGCCTGCTTGCACACCCCATGGCGCAGGACCTCCCTCGGCGCGTACGCGAAGAAGCCGTGGCGATCTCGCGTGCGGGCCGCCGCAGTTTCATGGCCCCGGTGAACGCCCTTCATCTGTATTACAAGCTGACGCACATGGTGGACGAGAACAGCGACTCGACGTTTACCGAACCCGGGAAAACGTCGCCGCCAGCCGCTGACACAGGCCAGATTGAGCTTCCGCTCCGCAAGGTAGGCAGCCGCTAGCTCAACGACTTGAGGGAGTTGCGTTTTTTCATGGCGGCCGCCCAGATGTCTCCAACTTCCGCGAAGCGCGCCGGCGCAGTCTCGATCGTAAAGTCCCGCGGGTCCAGATCATCCGTCAGCTCGTCCCACGCGAGCGGAGTCGAAACCATAGCATCGGGGTTTGCACGCGCCGAATAGGCACCCGCCACTGTTTTGCCGATGATGTTCTGGAGATAGTCGACGTAAACAGTCGTCGTCCCTCTTGCCTTAACCGAGCGTTCGACCGTTGCAACTTTCGGATACGCCTCGGCGACTCTTGTGGCAATTATCTGCGAGACGAGCATCGCCGCCTCATTCGGAGCTCTCGGAGGCAGGGGTAGATAAACATGCAGCCCCGATGATCCGGAAGTCTTGAGGGCAGCATGCAGATCCAGCTTGTCGAGCGCCTCCTTCACCCAGCGTGCCACCTGGATAACCCGGCTGAACGTTGCCCGTGGTCCCGGATCGAGATCGATGATCGCGTAATCAGCGAAGTCGAGCGACTGGATGCGTGAATGCCACGGGTCGACCGAGATGGCACCGAGCTGCACGGTATAGAGTAGCGTGTACAGGTCGCCACCGACGATCCGGAGATTGGTGGATCCACCCTGAGTCTCGATGGTCTCGACTCGGACGCCTTCAGGGGTCTCTCCGGCGTTCTGCTGGAAGAATGCCTTTCCGTCGATGCCGTTCGGAAACCGCTTGAGGACGAGTGGACGGTCCTTCATCACGGGAAGCACGAGCGAGGCAACCGTCGCGTAATAGCGCATCAGGTCACCCTTTGTCAGCTTCTTTTTGGGGAAGAAGACTTTTTTCAGGTTGGTAACAGCCAGACTCCGCCCGTCGATCTCAACCGTACCACTCCCGGGGCCATCCTCAATTTCCTGTAAGCTCCGGATTAGTCGCGATTTACTTCCGTCGGCCTTTGTGGCAGGCTTGGGCGAATCCTTTTTTTGCACGCTCTGCTTCTCCCGGCCCACTTCGTAAGGATCCTTGTCGTCGCGTGTGCCCAGGTAAATGGGCTGGCGCAGCTTACCGTCGGCCGTCCATTCGCTGAACTTGACTTCGACTACAATGCGGGGGTTGACTGAGCACGACGAACTTTCCCTTCTCGTACTCGCACCCCTTGACGATTTCATTCCACGGGACGCTTTGGCCTTCTGCCTGGCATACGCACTCGTACTTGATGGGAGAGAGGTCGTCCTTGTGGAGCATTCGGAAGCTGATGTGATCGGCTCGGACGGCGGTGCGCAGCTCGACCGGGATGTTCACGAGGCCAAATGCGACCGAGCCCTTCCAGATTGCGGCCATGTGTGCCCCTCGAAAAAAGTTTCTTCGGACGGTGTGAGAGAAAAGCAAATCGAATGCCGCTGTGGAATCATTTTTGTGATAGCAGATCTGTAGATCCGTTCAACAAAAAGGCCCCGGCAAAATGCCGGGGCCTTGAGCGGAGCGGATCATGCGCTACGCGACCTTTGTCACGTCGGCTGCCTGCGGACCTTTCTGACCTTGAACGACCTCGAACTCCACACGATCGCCCTCGGCGAGAGACTTGAAACCGCTGCCTGATATTGCGCTGAAGTGTACGAACACGTCAGGTCCTCCTTCTCGCGAGATGAACCCGAATCCCTTCGCGTCGTTGAACCACTTCACTGTTCCCGTGATGCGTGCCATGACCGATCCCTTTCCCTGATGGGAGAGCTAACTGTACGTGCTCTCCGCCAATGCTGAGGAGAGCGGCGGGCCCCGAGGCTGCAACCCGCTTCCTCCGGCACCCTCGAAAGCGCCTGACCGCGCTCCCGGCTGACTATCGTGTCAGCGCGGCAAATTCTGTGCAATTGCTTATGAAATTCAGCTTAAGGGCTGGAGTTGGGTCAGGCAGCGCCGGCAACGTAGCGGGCGGTGCGTCCACATTTACTGCACCGGAGCGTCACGTGGGTCATCGGTCTTGGCGGACGTTGTCCCGGATCGCGCTCGATAGTTCCGGAACACGAGGGACAGCTGAGCGGAGTTCCAGACCGGTCTCTGCTGACGAGATGAAGGACTTGCGCGGGGTTGTACGTATTTGGACGCGGCTTACGCATCGGCCCTCCGATGACCTGAGCTTCTGCGCCACTATCAGAGGCTCCGGGTGAACAGTTTTTGTGTCGCTGAACCAACTCAGGGGAAGATTCCATCAATCCGGCTTGCAGCCTGGATTGGACTTCTTCTGACTGTTCTATCGGGGTGCGGGCCAAGGGCCAACATCCCGCTGCGACCTGCTGATTTGCCCGGGCTCCTGTCACCATCCGATAGTGGCGCGGTGCTGGCGCGAAGCCTGGCACCGGTGTTGTACCTTCAGCGCGATGAAACGTTCCCGCTCGTCCGGTCTGTGGCAGTTGTTCATCCCCAGAAGCGCATAATTGCCTACCACCTGCTGTGGCGGGATGACGTCAACGGATCGTGGATACCGTTTACCGTGCCTACCGACCAGGAAATAGTGTGGGTGGGCTATGACTCGACCCATGTGCCCACCGAGGTGTGGACGTACTGGCACGGGACAATTCTGCACGCTGTGTGGCCGAGGAGTCAGGTCGCGATCAACGTGCAGTGGGGAAAGCATGGATCGCTGCCGCGAGGTATCGATGAGGCGGACCTCCCGACGTTTCGCACGCTCAACTTCTTCTATGCGTCAACGATGTTCCTTCTGCCCGATATCCTCCTCAGCAATACCATGCGCAAGGGACCGGGGGGCTTCTTTCACAGCTACAAGCGGTATCGGGATTTCAGCAGGCCCATGCTGCTGGCGACTCGGCTCGACGCTGTTGTCCGGACAGTCGATCCGGACCGCGTGCTGCGGGCGTTCTTTGGAAAGTATTCGCGCAAGCCGGCTTGGCCGCTAAGCGTAACAGCTGCGAACTGCGGACCAACAGCCACTTCGAACTGCTGACTAACTGCGGATTGGGAGACTAATTGGGATCCGCGGACTAACGAGTCGAATCGTCAAGCGCTGTAGACTATGTCGCCCTCGGCGTCGATTCCGATCTCGTGGTGCATGCCACAGACTCCGCAGATCTTTGTGACATGCCAAACTTCGCCGAGGGCTTTGTAGTTGCTCTCGCTGGCGGGTTTCACTTTCATTTTCTTGAAGCTGTATTCACCGCAGTTCTCGCACGGATGAGATCGTGCGATGCGTTCCGCGCGAGCGAGCGAGATTGGCTTCGACGCCACTACGGTGAATCTTTTCGAGAGCTGTCAGCGTCCGGGCGTGGACCGAGCCGCGCAGGTGCATCTCCTTGTGCGTGCAAGGACGACGTGGCGGCTCTGGAGACGAGCTCTCTCAAGCCTCCGATTGCGCCCATCACTCCTGCGGCTTCAGCCGGAAGGAAGATCGTAGCGTTCTTGCCCTGAGCCAGAGTCGGGAGCGCCTCCAGATACTTCATACCCAGGAGATACATCGCCGCCTGACCTTCGGGCAGAGCAGATGCGATTTTCTGAATTGCTTCAGCCTCGGCGTTTGCCATGGCAAGACGGGCTTCGGCGAGCCCCTGCGCGCGAAGGATAGCAGCGTCTTTTTCGCCTTCCGCTCGACGAACCTGCGATTCGCGTACACCCTCAGCCTCGAGGATCGCTGCTCTCTTGCCCGCCTCCGCGTTCGTAACTGCAGCCCGGCGCTCGCGTTCGGCGCGCATCTGGAGCTCCATCGACTGCTGAATGTCTCTCGGGGGCTCGATCGCCTGGAGCTCGACGCGTGTGACGTCGACGCCCCAGCCAATGGATGCCTCCTCGATCACTTCGCGCATCCGCCGGTTGATGACGTCGCGGCTGCCAAGTGTCGAGTCGAGCTCCATCTCGCCGACGATGTTTCGAAGGGTCGTGCGTGTCAAGGTTTCCAAGGCGTAAGGCAGATTCTGTACGGAGTAAGTTGCCTTCTGCGGGTCGGCGACCCGGTAGTAGATGACGGCATCGATGTCGATGGTCACGTTGTCCTTGGTGATTACAGGCTGGCTCGGGAAGTTGAGCACCTGTTCGCGGAGGTCGATTCGTGTCGTGTGCCCCGCGGTTACGCGCTTCAGTCCGCTGACGTCGGTATCGAAGTAGCGGACGTCGATTGCGCGCGGCACCTCGATGAACGGAAGAAGGATGTTCAGCCCTGAGCGAGCAACGCGGTGGAAGCGACCGAGGCGCTCGATGACCATCACCTCGGCCTGACCGACGACCTTGAATGACTTGGTAATGACGAGCAGTCCGAAAACGGCCAGGATCCCAAGAATCACCAGACCTGCCATACTGTTTCCCCGAGTGTAGAGGCGGTGTGAATATGCAAAAAAAAGCGCCGCCGTGGTATTCCACGGCGGCGCTTCCCCGTCGATGCTACTCCTGCTTCATCGCCATGTTCTGTCGCTGTGCCACCGCGAACAGATCGCGCTGCGATTCACTCTGTCTCAGAATCTCCAGCGCGCGGCGGAGCTGCGCATCGTTGCGTACGTCCCGCCGCTTCTCCGTGGAATCACCGAAAGCGATGCGGGTGATCCTCAGGCCGAGCACTCGATCGATCTCGGCACTGCCAGCGTCGAACTGGGGCTTGTCGACCTTCACGCCCTGGGCGACAAGCCTGTTGTAGAACTCATCGCGCCAGGCCTTTGTGACAACGAAACCCGGCTGGACCTTGTTCTTGTGCTCCACGGCGTAGTTGACAATCGTAGCCCCGACGACCTGCGCTTTCGGCGCGAGAAGATTGAGAAGCTTCTGCTCCGGCGTTGTCAGTGTGTCGGGTTGGACGATGATATCGGGCGTCACGGCGCCGCCTCCGTACACAATGCGTCCGGAGTCGGACTTGTACTTCGGCCGGGACTTGCGGACCGAATCGGTCTCCATCGAATCAGGAAGGACTTCGACGAATGAGCCGTCGGGCAGGAGCTTTCGATCTTTCTGGATGGACCGCCCGCTCGGCGTGTACCACTTGGCGGTCGTCATCTTCAGCGCATAGCCGCCGTCCAGGGGGTAGACCGTCTGGACGAGCCCCTTGCCGAACGATGTCGTACCGAGGATGAGCGCGCGATCGTGATCCTGAAGAGCGCCGGCGACAATCTCCGAAGCCGACGCTGTGCGCCCGTCGGTTAGAATGATGAGGGGAACATTCGGCGCGGCGGGCTGGTCAGTGGCGTAGAAGATCTGTTGATCTCCGCCTCGACCACGGACGCTCGAGATCTCCTGCCCCTTGTTGAGAAAGAGGTTGGCGACGCTCGCCGATTGATCCAGATAGCCGCCGCCATTTCCTCGAAGGTCGAGGACGATGCCTTTTGCACCTTCGCGGATCAGGCGCTTGGACGACGCCTCGAGCTCATCCGTCGCCGTCTCATTGAACTGTTGCAGCGGGATGTAGCCGATGTTGCCGTCGAGCATGATGGCATAGGGAACCGCTGGAATCCGCACGCTGGCGCGAGTGAAAGTGACCGGAATAGGCTCGGGAACGCCGGCGCGGAGGAACTTCACCGACACTTTGGTGCCCGGTGTTCCTTTTAACGCATCGGATGCCTGGGCGGTGGTCCAGCCACGCGCGTTCGCTGTATCGACGGCGATAATGCGGTCACCCTCGATCACACCTGCCTGCTCTGCCGGGGTGTGCGGGAAAACACGCTGCACGGTGACAAAGCCCTGAACTTCGCCGATCTCCATCCCTACTCCGCCGTAGCGGCCGCCGGTTTGAGCGTTGAAGGTGGCGAGCTCCTTCGGCGAGAGCAGGATCGAATACGGATCGTTCAGCTCGCGGACCAGCCCGCGTGCCGCTTTCTCATAGAGTGTCGCGGCGCTGACGCTGTCGACGAACCTTCCGGATACGATCTGGAGCACCTGGTCGAGCAGGCGAGCCCCGTCACGAGCTTCCTTCTGCTGTACGACGAATCCACCGGCGAGTACCGGAAGGAGAACGAGCCCCAGGAGGGCGACTTTTCGTGGAGTGACCATTCTTTGAAGTAGGGAGGTGATTCTTCTCAAGGTAGTAGATACGCTCTTTATTCGTGAGAGTTCCAGATTGTGGGCCAGGGTTGCCTCACACTGTGTACGCTCGCGGGCGAGCGGAAATCATGCAAGAGAGAATGCAGGTAACGTGCTTAAACAACCCGGCTGGCGAGAACGTAATCGACCAGCCATTCCCGGTTTACCTGTCGCAGGGTCGCGCTGCGTACGAGGCCGGCACCCAGGAGCATCTCGTGGGCCGGCTGGAGAACACGCTGGAGGTGCGACGGATATCGCTGAGCGAGAGGAAGCTGCTGGGCGAGCTGCTCGAGTGTGACACGCCACGTAACAGTTCCGGATTCGCGGGCGACCTCGAGAAGCCGATACAACCTTCGGGCGACCGGGCTGCTCAGTGACTGGTACTGCGGGGAGGAAAGTGCGACCGTGCAACCCGCGGCAATATTCTCTCGTAGAACGGGAGAGACGACAATTCGCGCGTCACCGGGCTCGGAGGCGGTGAGAACGGGGAACAGAGTGAACTGCTCGCGGTCCGCCAGTCTGCGCCGCTCAATCGCCACAGAGCTGAGGATCGTAAAGCGCCCCTCGAGTGTGGTGTTTGCGCGTGCCGCAAAGTAGACTCCACTCGATTCGAGGGTGGTTTTCTCCAGACGGTTGAAGGCCGAGCGAAGCTGCTCATAGGTTCGGCCATCCACACGGCGGCCGATGGAGCGCAGAAACGCGTGGAGGGTGAAGCTCACCATTCCGTCGGACGGGAATCCTGCTTCGCTGTATCGGCGCAGGATCTCGACGTACACATCCTGATCGAAAGTTCCGGGAAGGCGATCGCCGGGATTCGGAAGAACGCGCCAGCGGCCCCCCGAAGGCGGAGAGTAGCTTATCGCGGATTCGTCGGCCGAGTCGCTGAGACGGAAGACAGGCAGCGCCTCGAGCGACTTGTCCAGAATTATCGCTCGATGAGCCGAGCGGCGGCGGGCCGCGAAAGTCATTGTTCGAGGAAAGTGTTGTAACGCCAGATGCGCGGCAAGGACTGCTGGTACTCGGCCGCGTGGATAGCTGATGCAGGATTCGCACTAGATCCGGGAAAGCATGCGCATTTTCAAATACGCCGCGATTGTGCTGGCAGGAGGTACAGGGCTGGTGCTGCTGCTCATCGGCGTGCTGACCGTGACCCGGGGCACACCGATCAAGCATGTGATCGCCGAAGGCGACCGCGGAGGCCCCCCGCACGTTGCCGATCTGTTGTTTCCGCGGACAATCGAGCTGTTCACGGGGACCCGAATCGAGCCGGAGAACAGTGTCGAGATCCTGCTCAATGGGGATGGGACCTATCCGCTGCTGTGGAAGGACATTGCCTCGGCGAAGCGCACTGTGACGGTGCAGCTGTACTACTCGCAGCCGGGGGCTGTCGCTGATACGATGGCGCGGTATCTCGAGGAGCGAGCGCGAGCGGGCGTACGCGTGCTGCTGCTGCTCGATGCGTTCGGATCCCAGCCGCTGAAGAAGGAATGGTTTGCGGGGCTTACGAAAGCAGGGGTCGAGTTCGCATGGCTTCGTCCGCTCAAGTGGTACACACTGCACAAGGCGGCGCAACGCTCTCACGTTCGATCGATAGTCGTCGACGGCCAGGTTGGATACACGGGTGGCTTCGGACTGGCCGACTACTGGCTGGGCGACGGTCACCACGACGGACAGTGGCGAGAGACCAATGCCCGATTCGAAGGCCCGACTGTAGCGGCTCTCCAAGCCGCTTTTGCATCGGGCTGGGCGGAAGCTACCGGCGAGCTGCTGACCGGAGACATGTTCTTTCCCCCCGTGGCATTCAACAAGGACGGCAACGTCAATGCGGGATTGATGCACAGCTTGCCGATGATCGGCAGCACGCCGGCGGAGCGCTTCCTGGCTCTTTCGATCGCCGGAGCAGCAAGGACCCTCTACATCAGCAATTCGTATTTCGTGCCCAACGACGGTTTCTGCAATCTTCTGATCAGGACGGTGAAACGGGGTGTCGACGTTCGCATCCTTACCGTCAGCTCGAAGACAGACGTGAAAACGACGTGGTATGCGGGCCGTGCATTGTACGAGCAGCTGCTGGAGGGCGGCGTGCGAATCTACGAGTACCAGCCCGCAATGATGCACGCCAAAACGATCGTCGTGGATGGGCTCTTTTCGGCGATCGGATCGATGAACTTCGACAACCGCTCGCTTACGTTCAATAACGAGTCGCAGATACTCGCGCTCGACCCTGTCATCGGACAGCGGATGGATTCGGTGTTTCTGGATGATCTGAGGTATTCGGAAGAGATACAACTGGACAGCTTCCGAAAGCGGCCATGGAGGCAGAAGCTTCTGGAGTGGGGGGCGCAGAAGCTCAAACGGGTGTTGTAGTCGAGGGTATCGACCCATGCTGCGTCGTTTTCACCCTACTACCGGATATCCGCCCGTCCTAACGCTGCGCGAACCGCTTCGCGCATGGCGATCACCGCTTCTTCACGTGCCGCCGGCAAATCGTCACGAATGTGAAGCTCGATTCCGTCGGCAATTGCTGCTCTTCGCCAGCTGTGCGACTCGTCGCCGTCGTGCGTGACTGCGACGTCTGCGCCTGCGTTCAGCGCAGGTTCCAGTGAGCCGGCAATACGACGCTCGAGCGCGTCGCCCGTGAGATCGCGCATTTCGTGCCTGATGGTATCGAGACTCTGTCCTTCACGCTGTCTGATCTTGATGGCAAGCAGCTGAAGCAGGTGGCGATAGTTGTAGGTCGCCGCGGTACCCGTCCCTTCGGGCCTGTCAAGCAATCCGCTCGCAACATAGAAGCGCACCGAGCGTGCGCTCGGTGCAGCGCGTGCAGATGCGTTCGTAGGACGCATCCCGGCGGCGTCTACGAGAGCCGTGACGTGACTGGCAAGGCCGCGGGCGTTCCAGGGAGCGTGTTGAGCGTGTGCGCGGAGGAGAGCGACAGCCGATTCAGCCATGAGGATAGGATAACATTAAAGTCGTCAGGCCGCTCATCGTGGGGAATGTCGCCCGCGGGCGAGACAATGGACGTTTCGAGATCGGACTTCAGTGTTCTGAATCCGCGCGATTCCTCCAGCGCGGGCGTGGTTCCCTCTCCACCCCAGATGAGCAGCGAGGGCTGAGTCAAGCGTCGCAGCGCCTGACGCACATCGATGTTCAGATGCCCCGAGAGAAACGCGGCCGGCGCATGGCGGGCGCCGCGCTGATGAGAAGTCCAATAGTAGATCTCCACGAGCTCGTCGGTCACGATCGAGTCGTCTGCGTACGCTTTCTCGAGATAATTCCGGATGCTTCGCCGGGATACGAGAGCATTGAACATCGCAGTCCCGACAATCGGCGCATCCACAGCGAGCTGACCTGCTTCTCCCGCAATGCTCGCGGCCCGGTTCAGGCGCACGAGTCCCGCCGGTGCGACGAGAACCACAGCGGGGAAACGCTGCGGATCGCGCGCGCCGAGAACAACGGCGTACGCGCCGGAAAGTGACGTTGCGACGAGCACACAAGGATCGCCGATTACCTGGTCGACGAAATCCGAGATCAGCGAGATATAAAGCCTGGCCGAATAACGAATGGCAGGGCGGTCAGAGCGCCCGAAGCCGAGGAGATCCAGAGTGTAAACGGTGTTCGTGAGAGCGAGGTGATCGACGTTGTCGTGCCACTCGTACGACCAGGCCGCGGCGTGTATTCCGTGGATCAGGAGAAGCGCGGGGCCCTTTCCTCTGCGAGTGAATGAGATTCGCCGGCCGCGCCAGTCGAATCCGCCTTCTTCTCCACCAATGAGATTGGTGAGCTCGTCAACGCCTTTTCTGGCGAACGCATTGTACGCGGCAGCGACGCCGAGTACGGCGCCGCCCGACATGACGATCCTGCGCCAGCGATTATCGTTTTCGTCCATCGGTCCCCTGAGCGACGCGCCGCAACGCTGAAAAGTGCAGCGCTCCTGCCACAATCATGTGGCGGGCAAGCGACGTCGGCCAGAGGCTGCGAAAGTCCTGTTGCCTGGATTTACCGGCGACGACGGCGGCTGGACGAGCTGCGCTTGGAGCGCGTCCGCGCACCTCTACCGGCGGAACCCTTCGCTCCACTTTTCTTCGTGCTCCGTCCCGTGGCGGATTTTCTGGAGGCGCTTCCAGCTTTTCGAACGCCTGACGCCGCGCCTCGCGTTCCGCTTCGTGCGCCGCTTCGTACGCCGCTTCGTACGCCGCTTCGCCCTCCACTTCGCCCTCCACTTCGCCCTCCACTTCGTGCTCCCCGGGCACCGGCTGAGGATGCGGTCTTTTTCCGGGCTCCCTTGCGTGCACCTGGCCCGGACCCGGCACTCTTCCGTGAGCTTCGTCCTCCGGTCGTTCCACTCGCCCGCTTGGCAGCGCTCTTCCGGGATGACTCGCGAGCTCCTGCGTTTTTCGACCCGGACTTCCCGGCTGTCGATTTTCCGCCACCACTGCGTGCCGAAGTTTTGCGTGTCGTGGCAGGCGCTCCGCGGGACGACGCGCTGGCTGTTTTTCCGGCTGGCCGGGTTGCCGAGCCGCGAGGTGTGGATGTGCTGCGTTTTCCCGGAGACTCCGCCGTCCCAGGAGAGGCTGTGTCGGCACGGGCGGCGGCCCCCGACGTCTCGGCGGAAGGCTTGGCGTCCTGGTCCTCGAACAAACTCCTGCCAGTTGCGCCGAAGGCGGATCCGGAATCGCGCGGGGTCGACGCACCCATGAGCGCACGATCGCGATTCGCATTCGTAGAGCCTTTTGGCCTACCGCGTCTGCCGCGCGGGGCACCACCACCGAAAAGATCGGCTTCCTCTTCCTCTTCCTCTTCGACATCGTCGGTGTCGGCGGTCTCAGTGGTTTCTTCTTCGTCGTCATCGACTTCGTCGGCACTGTCCCAGAGGCGATCGCTGTGATCCTCGTTTATCGCCCATCCGCCGTTTTCTTCGTCTTCATCATCCTCGAATGGCCGCTTACCACGTCCGAAGCCTCCGAGATCATCCGAATCATCGTCCTCGGCAAACCTGAAGGGCTCTCTGAACTCCTCACCGCCTGGCATACGTCCCCCTGTTGCGTTTCAATTTACCGAGCCGAATCGTGATCGCCGGCCCCGCCACGCTGCACGTCGCGTGCCTTTTGTTACTGCTCCAGCAAGTGTGTGAGCGCACGTCTCACTCCGAATACAACGGCGCCCATACGTCGTCAAGTAGGCTGGTCGTCGACGAACTCGACCGTGACAGGGTGGGGAATGATCCCTGCCTCCACGCCCCGGGCGAGGAAAAGACGAATGGCTTCCCGCCCGCGCTCGCCGTAGTCGAGTGTCCAGTCGTTTACATACATGCCGACGAAGGTGTCGGCGTCCGAGCGCGCCAGGCCTCTGGCATAGCGCATCGCGTGGTCGAGCGCATCAGCGCGATGGCTTAGCCCGTAAGCAATGCTTTCCCGGAGGTGACTCGAGACCTTTTTCTTGAGGCCTTCATCGAGGTCTTTCCGAATGACATTGCCTCCTAGCGGCAGGGGGAGACCCGTCTCGCCGAACCACCAGTCACCCATGTCGGCAACCAGGTGAAGGCCCTGGGTGGCATACGTCAGCTGCCCTTCGTGAATCAGAAGCCCGGCGTCGACATCACCATCGAGCACGGCTTCGTCGATCTTGTCGAACGGCATGAATACCGGCTCGAAGTCAGGCTGGTAGAGACGCAGTGCCAGATACGCGCTCGTCAATGGGCCCGGCACGCCGATTCTTCGTCCGCGCAGATCGTCCTTTGACATTGCCGACCGTGTGACGAGTCGAGGTCCGTACCTATCCCCCATTGATGCGCCATGGGACAGCAACGCATAGCGCTCCGAGAGGTAGGCGTAGGCATGAATTGAAACCGCGGTAACCTCGAGCTCGCCCTTGAGTGCCCGCTGGTTCAGAGTCTCGATATCCTGCAGCTCGTGGACATACTCGACGTCATCGACATCGACCTTCCCCGTGGCGAGCGCATAAAACATGAACGCGTCGTCCGAATCAGGGCTGTGGGCGAGATGTATCACGTCCGTCATCCCTTGGTTCCGACCGAGCGGCGTGCATTGGCAATGGCGTTCACGATATCGTCGCGATGCCGATCGTATTCCGGCAGTTTTTTCACTGCCTCGGTTTTCTCGACGGCGAGTATCCTGGATTCATACCCCCGGCGTGCTGCCGTATCGTCGGACAGCGAAGCAATGCGGGCGCCCAGTATGAGTCCGAGGAGGTGGTTCGGATTCTCGAGAAGAATCGTGTCCGCCTGCGCCTTGGCGAGCGGAATGGCACCGGCCACTTCAGCGATGCGTCCCATGTCGTAGCGGTGGTCGAGTGTCATCGGCGTGATGAGCCGGTACGCCTCTATTGCCATGGGCGCGAAAAAAAGAACGCTATCGCTCTTTCCCGCGCTGGCGAGCAGCATCACCCTGTTGAAAAGCCGCTCAGCGCGCTCCTCGGGTGACATCTTCGAAATGTCCGGCCCCCGACTGCCCGACATCGCTCCCGCGGTGGGGTCGTCCGCCAGCGGGCTCGCTTCGCCGAGCGCCGCCTGAGGCAACGCATTCAGGGGGGCATCGAGGCTGCTGCCGCGACTGGCGTTGAAAAACTTTCCAGCAGACATCGCCAGCAGAGCGAGAAGGGCTATGCCAGCGACGGCCCAGGGAAGGGACGACGCAATCCCTCCGCGTGCCGCAGGCGGTGATGCGAGCGGCACGGACGAGGGAATCGCGGTGCCCACCGGCTTGCCGCAGCGATGACAGAAGCGCGCGCCGGGAGACAGGGAAGCCTGACAACCTGCGCACGCCGATTGAGAAAGTGTGGCGCCGCATTCGGCGCAAAAGCGGCCTCGGCCTGCCGCGCCGCAGGCCGCACAGACGAGTTCTGGAGAAGACGGGGACGTCATGGCCTAGAACCTAAACAGGCCATGACGCCGGCGCTGGTCAATCCGCGTGCTTGCCGTAGGGGCGAGAGATCTGTTCGACTGTCTTTTCCGCCTTCAGACTGTCCCCTGCCTCGAGAACGATATCCGCCTGGGATACGATGCCGACCAGGTCACCGCGCTCGTCGACGATCGGAATACGACGCACCTGTTCTTCGCCCATGAGGCTCATGACGCGATCGATGTTTTCGTCAGGGCGGCACGTTGAGACATTGTTGGTCATCGCCTCACGTACAGGGCAATCGCTGGTGTGTCCCTCGGCGACGTGACGGATGGCGATGTCACGATCAGTGACGACGCCCACAAGCCGGCGTGAGCCTTCGCTTTCGACTACGGGGAGCATTCCGACGTTGTGGTCCTTCATCATTCTCGCGGCTTCAGTGATTGGAGTGTCCGGCGTCACCGTGGTGGGATCAGCGGACATGATGTCCTGGATCTTCATCGTTGAATGCTCCTTGGGTCGGCGGGTTCGAGGCGATCGGCAGCGTGAGTCTGGGAACGGGTGGCGCAAGGTTCATGCGAGGCACCGTTGGTCGAATGACACTCAGCTGAGTCGGAATTGTAGCGGTCCACGGGCTGGCTCAGAGGGCACCGAGAAAAACGGATTTCACGGCGCAATCGCCACTTTTGTAGCGATTGGAGTGCATTTGTGAGATTTTCAAACGCAAAACCACCTGAAATTCGTTGAAATGGTGCACGTCATGCACGTTTTGTTTGACACCGTGCACGAACTGCCGTAGCTTCACGCCTTCCCAAAAACCTTCCGCTACCGCCACCTAGAGGCAGCCTTGCCACCCAAATCCCGTTCGACCGTGCCGGACACTTCCGGCGCGAGCAAGAAGGATATTCTCGACCTTGCCGCAAAGAACAACGTTCGATTTCTGCGCCTGCAATTCACCGACATCCTCGGCATCAACAAAAACGTCGAGATTCCGCACACGCAGTTTCAGAAGGCGCTCGAGGGCGACATCATGTTCGACGGCTCTTCGATCGAAGGCTTCGTCCGAATCGAAGAATCCGACATGCTGCTCGCGCCGGACCTCGCGACTTTTCAGGTATTCCCGTGGGGCGACCCGGACAACCGGGTCGCGCGACTGATCTGCGACATCACAACGCCGGATGGTGAGCCCTTCGACGGTGACTGTCGAGCGGTGCTACGCCGCCAGCTGGATAGAGCGAGGAAAATGGGGTTCAGCACGATGAACGCGGGAATGGAAGCAGAATTCTTCATGTTCAAGCTTGGTCCGGACGGTGAAGCGACGACGGTGACTCACGACGTTGGGGCTTATTTCGATCTCGCGCCGGTGGACCTTGGCGAAGATGCGCGCCGGGCGGTGGTGGATGTTCTGGAGCAGATGGGATTCGAGGTTGAAGCCGCGCACCATGAGGTCGCGCACGGCCAGCACGAAATCGATTTTCGCTATGCGGATGCACTGAAGACCGCCGACAACATCGCCACTTTCAGGTTCATCGTGCGCCATGTGGCGCAGCAGTTCGGTCTGATGGCGTCGTTCATGCCAAAGCCCGTGTACGGGCAGAACGGCAGCGGGATGCACACGCATCAGTCGCTGTTCAAGGGGAAGGAGAACGCATTCTGGGACAAGGATGCGAAATGGCAGCTGTCACAGACTGCGCTGCACTATATCGGCGGGCTTCTCCAGCACGCCCGCGGATTCTGCGCGATCACCAATCCGCTTGTGAACTCATACAAGCGGCTCGTGCCGGGGTTCGAGGCACCGGTGAATGTCGCATGGTCGATGCGGAACAGAACGCCAATGATTCGCATTCCGGACCGCCGGGGACTAGGCACACGATGCGAGCTGCGAATTCCCGACCCTTCGGCGAATCCGTATCTGGCTCTTGCCGTGCAGCTCGCGGCGGGCCTCGATGGAATCGAAAAGAAAGCCGATGCGCGGGAGCCCGTGAACACGAACATCTGGGAGATGTCGCATCGCGAGAAACGCAGACTGAAGATCGACGACCTCCCTCACAATCTCGAGGAGGCGTGCAATGAGCTCGAGCGAGACCAGGTGATCAAGGACGCCCTCGGTGAGCACATCACATCGAACTTCCTCGAAGCCAAGAAGCTCGAATGGGAGGAATACATCACCCAGGTCTCACAATGGGAGCTCGACAATTATCTGGCGAAGTACTGAGCCGAAGGCCCCCTGCATAGACAGTGATTGCAAGCCGGCGGCGGATTCAGCGCTGTCGGCTTTTCTGTCACTTGGCGGCTGAAAACGCGCCACTGTAGATTCGCGGCAGATGAATCCAGCCGAGCAGGAGCTGCCGTATACCCGTGACATCCGATCCAACGCGGTGGACGTTGCGTTGATCCGGAGAATGTGCGACGCCGATGACACGGCGCTGGGTGCGCTTTACGATCGCTGGATGCGGTCACTGTATTCGCTTGTGGTTCATCTGCTAAAGGATCCTGATGAAGCCGAAGACGTGGTCGAAGAAACATTCTGGCAGGCATGGCGGAAAGCATCGACTTATGAGCCTTCACGTGGAGCGGTTTCCACCTGGCTTCTCACCATCGGGCGCCGCCGGGCGCTCGACAGATTGCGTGCGAAAGCGCGTCGTCGCGAAGATTCACTGACTCGCGAGGGATGGGTGCTGGCTGAGATGCCGTCGAACGCGCCTGATCCATCACAGACCACAGAAGGCGCCGAGCGCCGAAGGCATGTTCTCGCTGCGTTGAGCGAGCTGCCGGAGGAGCAGCGCGAAGTGCTGGAGCTCGGATACTTCAAGGGCCTGACTCAAACGGAAATCGCCAAGGCGACGGGCCAGCCACTCGGAACCGTGAAGACTCGGATGCGTCTGGCGATGCAGAAGCTCCGGGAACCATTGTCGATGTATCGCGAGAGCGCGCCGTGACGGATATGAGCCACGAGGAAGCGTACTCCGAGCTGGCCGCGATTGCTCTAGGCGCTGCGCCGACTGAGGTGAGCGTCGCAGTGCGGGAGCATGCCGCAGCCTGCCCGGAGTGTGGCCCGGAGCTGGTGGCGATGGAAGAAGCTGTCGCCCAGCTCGGGCAGCTGGTGCCGTCCGCAGTGGTGAATCGCGGGCGTGCCGCGGGTATTCGCTCACGCCTCGTGACGCGCGCACGCGGAGAGCGGGAAACGCGGTCTTTGGCGGCTCCAAGGGGGCGTCCGGACCTTGCACGAGGAGTTGCAAGCCTCACGGGACTGGGGAACAAGCTCACGCCCGAGTCTCAGCGAGCGGTCGAACCAGAAACAAGGAAGGCCGGGCCACGGGAGAGGCAGACGCGAACGTTTATAAGTGGACCGGTTTTCCTGGCGCTTGCGGCGTCCATTGCCTTTGTGGTCGCAGCGGTTCAGCTGGGGCGCATGAAAGCCGAACGTGACGCGCTGCGGGCGAAGGTTGCCTCGGGCGCGGATACAGCCAAAGCACCTGACAGCACGGGACGAAAGGGCGCGGAGAATGAAGCGCTGGTCGCCGCCATGGCGAGTCCCGATGTGAAAATCGTTTCGCTCGCGAGTGAAAACGCGACACAAATGGGCCGTATGTTCTGGAATCCGTCGTCGAACGACTGGACATTTGTGGTTTACACGATGCCTCCACCGAAACCTGGGATGACTTATCAGGTCTGGCTCGTAACCGACAGTGCGAAAATCTCAGCAGGCACATTCAATCCGGATCAGCGCGGGCACGCGTTCATGCAGGCGAAGTACGCCCTTGACAAAGATGCGCTGAAGGCAGTCGCGGTAACGGAAGAACCGGCCGGAGGAATGCCTGCCCCGACCGGCCCGATAGTGATCTCGGGGTCAGCGACTCTCTAGGATTTACGTCTCGATGATTTCCGTCCTGATGAGAACCCTCCCCGGCGAGATGTGAACAGCGGCTCATGCCGCAAGTGTTCTGGCATGAGCCAGGCAATAGTCGAAGTAGTCCAGACTCGCGTCGGCGCGCACGATCAGTCCTTCGGCGATACCAGTGCGCGACCAAGGCAGCGAGCGCACCTGCGGCTCGATTACGTGTGAGAGCCAGCCTTCCGCATGGCCGATGTCGATGATCGCGTGTGCGGCGTAATAGACAACGGTCTTCTTGCGAATGCCGACGCGCAACGCGCCGTGGACGAGCCGCGTGCAACGCTGTGGCGCAAGGAGCTCGACTGCGCCGAGCGCACCCTGCGCGCGAAACGCGTTTCGTCGAGCGATGCTGCACCAGAGCATGACGTTGACGCCGGCAAGAATCTGCCACGGCAGCTCCGAGGCCCGGGGTGCTTCCAGGGCGAGGTCCGTAATGAGCCTGTGGAACATGAGCGTGTGCACAGCGTGACTCTTTCCGCGACCCATCTCGTCCCAGTAGTTCGAGGCCATTTCCATCTTCACTTCGCCCCGTGTGCCTACTTGCGCCAGCGCAACGAGGTCGTCGAAGGCAGCCTCTCCCGCGCACTCCATCCGGAAGAACCACTCGAGCTGACGCCTGTCGGCTTCGCACGCCACAAAGGTGTAGAGGTCGTGCTCGTACAGCGGATGCGCAAACGCTGCATTGCGATACCATGCAGCAAAATCCTCGGGTGCAGCGGGCAAGCCGTCCGGAGAAAGGTCATACACGGAGTGAGCGCGGCGGAGCATGTCACGCTCCCAGGGCGCTTCGAGCTCGAGCATCAGCCTGCACGACAGCGGGTGAAACTGATAATCAGCCACGTTCTCCCGTGGAAGCTTCATGTGCTGCTGGTAAATCAGGAAAAGCGCGCGATGCAGCTCGTCGCGTGCAGAATGATCTATCAAGCTCGCGCTCTGCCGGTCTGTAGTGCGGTCTTCTGGATACGCTTTTCGGGCCAACCGTCTCGCCTCGGTCACGATATCTGACTCGTACGCTGGATTGCGTCTCAGAAAATCATCCAGCGACGGCTCGGTCAGGATCCCATTCAGGCGCTGGGATAGACTTTCTCTGCGGTGACGTGGCGGCTCGGTCTTCGGAAGCAGAGGAACTTCCGGGAGCTCAATCGTTTCCAACATCGAACCAGCTCTCATACGGAATCCGGCATCTATACACGGTGCGTTGCTTGCATCCAGCGAGTGACCAGGGTCCTCTTTTGCAAGAGGCGAGCCTTTCATCGCATCCGACATAACAGGTAGCCAGTGCCATACCGGTACGGACGGCCAACGCCAGCTTCTTCGGCGCTGCCATCACTGCTCAGTGAAGCGGGCCGCCTCCGCGCGTTCGTTCCGCCATTCCGGTTCACGTCCTTCTTTTCACCCGAGGACACTCTGCTGTGCATGGTTGCAGCCGAAGCTTCGCTCTCCCATGCGCGACAGCCGGGGATGACCATTCCAGGGCGAGAGCCGTTGCGAATCGCGGAGCTCACATCGGGAAGCGGATTGATCGGACTGCATCTTCTGAGGATCGAGCGTAACAGCACTCTGCTCGGCCTCGACCTGGATCCATCCGCTGCCGCAGTAGCGACTGATAATGCAGAAATGCTTGCGCTTACTCGCCGAACCCGATTCACGCGAGCAGACCTCGCGTCGCGCAACACGGAGAATCTGCTGGTCCGGGAGAGGGCACAGCTGATTGTATGCAATCCTCCATATGTGCCCGAGCCTTCGAGCGGCAATCTGCCGGTCGAGGCGGGCGCCGGCCCGAATGGCACAGCTCACCTGATGCGTGCCATCGAGCTTGCACGGATTGTACGGCCGCGCGCACTCGCGCTTTCATGGTGCAGCCTGTCCCACCCGGAGCAGGTGGTCAAGGAAGCGGAAAAGAGCGGCTATCGGCTCAATTCTCTTTTTGTAGCACTGATTGCCGATGGAGAATACTCCGGCGCTGTGGGCGGGTACCTGCGTTCTCTCCCCACTGCGTTTCTCAATGATTCGCCGGAAACACTGGCGGCTATTGCCCCCGACGGCTCGGCGTCTTTTGGCTACCTGCTGATGTCGGGCGAATTTTCGCGCGCGTCTTCCGGGCCGGGGCGCCCGGAAGCAACAGCCAGTGAGCAGATACGCACGATCTGCTCGCGCTTCGCGCGTCGCGGACTCGCGTCACTCGATTCGCTGCAGACGTCGTTTCCCTTGAGAGTCTGGCTGATGGATCGCTGGGACGAGGTCAGGCTGCGTGCGTTTTTGCACGGCGAGGTGCCACAGTTGTCGGTTACGCCTGCGTGAGATTTCTGGGCGTGGGTGAAACGAACGACCTCGGCGACATGTACCTTCGACTGATGGCGCGCGGGCACGAAGTGCGTGTCTATATGTCCGACGCGGCATCGCAGGGCGTAATGGAGGGGATGCTTTCCTTCACAAGCGACTGGCGCGACGAGCTGGACTGGATTCGCACCGCCGGTGACGACGGATTGATTCTCTTCGAAAACGTGTCAGAGGGAGAAACCCAGGACGAGCTTCGAGCTGCCGGCTACAACGTGATCGGAGGCAGCGCGCTGGGCGACCGTCTGGAAACGGATCGTGCTTTCGGCCAGGAGGTTTTGCGCCAGGCGCACGTCGGGACCATCCCGACACACGAGTTCAGCGACTTCGACTCCGCCAGGAGATTCGTGCGCGAGGCCCCGCGAAAATACGTTCTGAAGCTCAACGGCACCGGATGGCAGTCGAACACCACATACATGGGCGAGATGGAGAGCGGTGCGGACATGCTCGCAGTGCTCGACGTGACGAGGAAGCGCTGGCCTCGTGATCATGACGTCAGCTTTGTCCTGATGGACCGCGTGTCGGGCGTCGAAGTTGGAGTCGGAGGCTTCTTCAATGGCAGGGAGTTTCTCAAGCCGGCGAATCTCGACTGGGAGCACAAGCGGTTTTTTCCCGGTGATATCGGTGAGCTGACAGGTGAGATGGGAACCGTTGTCACCTACCGTCGAGCGGAAAGGATCTTCGACGCAACACTTGGACGGCTGGAAGCACTTCTGAGGTCTTCCGGCTACTGCGGGTACATCAACCTGAACACAATCGTGAACGACCACGGCATCTGGCCGCTCGAGTTCACGTGTCGCTTCGGCTATCCCGGCTTTCCAATTCTCGAAGCACTTCACGCCGAGGCCTGGGATGAGATCTTCTCGCGCATGATCTCTCGAAGCGAAACAAGCTTCCGGACCCACGACGGTTATTCGGTCGGCGTAGTAATGACCGTTCCCCCGTTCCCTTATGCTGAGGGTTACGAGAAGCTCGGCAAGAACATGCCGATAAACTTCAGGGACACGCTCACGAGCGAGGAGCACGACGCGATTCATTTCGGCGAAGTCGCGATGCACGACAGCCATCTGGTAACCGCGGGAATGATCGGCTACATCGCGGTCGTCACCGGCCGAGGAGCTACAGTGGGGGCCGCTCGCGAAAATGCTTATCGCGTCGTGAACAAGATCGTCATTCCCAACGTGCGATATCGCAGCGATATCGGCGAGCGAGTGATGTCCGAGAGTCTCAAGGAGCTCGAAAGACTGGGCTGGCTGGCCTGATGACCAGGCGAACCGGACAGGAATCGGAAGCGGTGAAGCGTTTGGTGCAGGGACTCGACGACGACGCGGTCAGAGATATTCTTGTTCATTGTCTCGAAGGCAGTATCTCTTCCTCAGCCGCGCTGATGCAGCTGCTCGACGAGACGGGGGATCCAGCAGCGGTTCGCGCCGCGGTGGATGATGTGACACGTCGTGCGGCAACGTTGTCACGATCTGGTGACAGCCTTCTGCGCGACCGGGTTGACGACCTGACTCAGCTCGTGGTGGCGCGGCTCTCGGCGAATCACGGAGATGCTTCGGGCTGATTGGAGTCGGTCAGCCCGAACGGCGATCAGCTCTTCTCCGGCTGGGGTGCCGGTATCTCGTCCTTCTTTATCTCCGGCGCCTGACGCTGCCCGAATCGCTGAATGGCCTCGAGCGTCGCCATGCAGAACGCGGCCCACGAAAGGCCTATGATCGTGCCCGCGAGGATGTCCGACGGATAATGCACGCCGAGATACATGCGGCTTATCGATATCAACGCAATGATCACCGCCGCGAGGAAAAGCGTTGCCCAGCGTGCCCATCGACGCTTCTGAAGCCTCGCGGCAAGATAGGCGACTGTGCTGTAAACGATCGCTGCACTCATCGCGTGTCCTGACGGAAACGAGGAAGTCGCCACCTCTGTTCCCCAGGTGAAGACATTCGGCCGTGGTCGGTCGAACCGCACCTTGAGCACAGTGTTGAGGAGTATTCCTCCGACGGCAGCGACAAGCAGCAGCAATGCCGAGTATTTGTGGCGGGTAAGCGTCAGAAACAGTCCCGAGATGCACACGATGGTGATCACTACTACGCCGGTGCCGAGAGCGGTGATCTCGAGCATTGTTTCATTCAGAACGGGGCTGTGATATCTCTCGATCCACCTGAGTGTTGCCTCGTCGAATGCCTGAGTGCTTCCAGCCATGACGCGTCCGGCGAGCTCGGAGAATATGAAAGTGCCAGCCGCCGCCACGATCAATCCGCCGACCAGAAAAAAGCCAAGCGCTCCGAGTAGAGATCCTGCTCGCTTGACCAGAGCCCGGAGGGTGTCGAAAAGCGGATGCGGCGGAAGCTTGAGACTCATCGTTCCCGGCGATCTCCGTGCCGTCGATCATTTTGCCGTCTGTCGCTTTTCCCTCGCACTCGAATCCACCGCCACGTGGCGAGAATTATCAACGCGCCGATAAGCCAATACAGCGGAATCATTACGTCGTGCAGCGCGGGCATGGTTGTCTCTATCCAAAAGAGTAGTCCCGCGATAATGAGGGCGAGCACCCACGCCGTGATCAGTGGCGCGAACCGGCGACGAAAAAAAGGCTGCGTGGAGTTGGCCACTACGCGCGGCCGGCCAGTCGCCGCAGAGGCTCACCCATCAAACGGTACGTCCGCCAGTCATCCAGTGGCACCGCGCCGAGTCGGAGGTAGAAATCGATCGCGAGCTGGTTCCAGGCCAGCACTGACCATTCCAGGCGGCCGCAGCCCCGGGAGAGCGCGAGCTCTGCGAGCGCGGAAAGCAGCGCGTAGCCGGCCCCCTGCCCACGCGCCTCGGGAATGACAAAGAGATCCTCGAGGTAGAGACCACGTGACGCCAGGAACGTCGAATAGTTATGGAAGAAGAGTGCGAAGCCTACCGGCTTGTCTTCCGAGAATGCCAGGAGAACCTCAGCATCCGGTTTCTCCCCGAACAGAGAACGCCGGAGACGATCCTCGGTGGCGACGCATGCGTCGGCAAGCCGCTCGTACTCGGCGAGACCCTGAATGAAGGAAAGGATCAGGGGTGTGTGC
>JALYJX010000003.1 GCA_030775065.1 Gemmatimonadota bacterium
TTGTCTTCGGCTGTGCGTTTGGCATTGTGACCACCTGCCTGAACGTGCCGTAGTCGTACGCCACGTCGCCGCTTACGACCAGCTCCTTCGAGTCGATGCTCTCGAGCTTGCTGACCGGAAAGCTCTTTGCGAAGGAGCTTTGAATGGCTGATCGCCCTTCAGCCAGAGGAGCTTCGGTTCCGACGAACGTCGCGTCGTCGGCGTAGTAGGCCGCGACTGCCGCCGAATCCTTCCGATTCGCGGCGGCCATCCAATCCGAGCGGAGCTTCCCGATTGCGTCCTTCGCGGCACCGTCGTCCGCCGGTGCGGTTGCCGTGCCGAGTGCACCCGACGTATCAGCGGCCGGCGTATCGGCCTTGGAACAAGCAACCACAGCGAACAATAGAAGGAGTGGGCCGCCAACTCGCATTCTGACCTCCGAGGCTGAAGACTGTGAAGGCCGGCAGTGCCGGCTGGAGCCTTGATTCTGCGCCCCGCACGGCATTTGCGCTAGCACCTCCTTAACGCGCCACTCCCTGGCAGCGATGCACCATTTTCGAGGACCAACAATGCAGATCTATCGGTCAATACTCATAGCGGCCGGAGGACTGGCTCTCGCAGCCTGCGCGACGGCCGCGCCCCCGGCGGCGACAACAGTTTCGAGCCCCACGGCACCCGCTGCCTCCGCTGTACTCCCCGCGTCGAATCCGTTCTACGCCCCGAGCACACTCCCCTTCCAGGCGCCACCGTTCGACCGGATCAAGAACTCTGATTACTTGCCGGCAATCGAAGCAGGAATGACGCAACAGCTCGCGGAGATCGCCGTGATCGTCAATCAGTCCGCTCCGGCGACCTTTGAAAACACGATCATTCCAATGGAGCGCTCCGGCGGACTCCTCTCGCGAGCCGCGAAAGTGTTCAACTCCATAACGAGCGCAAATACCGACTCCATCCTTCAGCGAATTCAGGAAGATGTGTCACCGAAGCTCGCCGCCCATAGTGATGCGATCTACCTGAACGAAAAGCTCTTTCAGCGCGTCAAGAGCATCTACGACCGTCGTGAGACGCTGGGCTTCAACGCCGAGCAGAAGTTCCTCGTGGAGCTGTACCACAGGAATTTCATTCGCGCGGGCACGCAGCTTTCCGAGGCTGACAAAACGAAGCTACGTGCACTGAACCAGGAAGAGGCAAAGCTGTCCACCGACTTCCAGAACAAGCTCCTCGCCGCGACGAAAGCTGGAGCGCTTGTACTCGACAACGCAGCCCAGCTCGACGGGCTGAGCGAGGGGGAAATAGCCGCTGCCGCGGAGGCGGCAAAGTCACGCGGCCTCACAGGCAAGTGGGTTATTCCTCTTCAGAACACCACGCAGCACCCTTCCCAGGCATCGCTCAAGAATCGCGACGTTCGCCAGCGTCTCTTCGTTGCATCCACACAGCGTGCATCGCGCAGTGACAGCAACGATACCCGGGGTATCGTGCAGCGTCAGTCGCAGCTCCGTGCCGAAAAAGCAAAGCTCCTCGGCTATCCGACCTACTCGGCGTACGCGCTCGACAATCAGATGGCGAAGACGCCCGCTTCAGCGATGAAGCTGCTGACGGACATCGCGCCTGCGGCAACTGCCAAGGCGCGGTCGGAAGCGGTACTGATGCAGGCGCTGATCGACAGGCAGAAAGGCGGCTTCAAGCTCGCGCCGTGGGACTGGCAGTACTACGCGGAACAGGTCCGCAAGGAACAGTACGATCTCGACGAGACGCAGCTCAAGCCTTACCTGGAGCTGGACCGCGTTCTGCGCGACGGCGTGTTCTTCGCCGCGAACAAGTTGTTTGGGCTCACTTTCAGGGAGCGAAAGGACCTGCCCGTCTACCACCCGGATGTGCGTGTGTTCGACGTGATGGACGCCGACGGCAAGCAGCTGTCCCTCTTCTACGCTGACTTCTTCAAGCGCGACAACAAGAACGGCGGCGCCTGGATGGATACATTCGTCGATCAGTCGGGACTAATGCGCACTCAGCCCGTCGTGTTCAACGTCTCCAACTTTACGAAGCCTGCTGCCGGCCAACCGGCGCTGCTGACGTTCAGCGACGTGACGACAATGTTCCACGAATTCGGCCACGCAGTCCATGGGATGTTCTCGAAAGTGCAGTATCCGACGCTTTCCGGGACGAACGTGCCACGCGATTTCGTCGAGTTCCCGTCACAGATCTACGAGCACTGGGCGCTCGACACAATCGTCTTTGCCAATTACGCGAAGCATTATCAGACTGGGCAGCCAATGCCGAAGGCGCTGGTGGACAAGGTCAGGAAAGCGCGCACTTTCAATCAGGGCTTTGCGACAACCGAGTACGTCGAGGCGTCACTGCTCGACATCGCGTGGCACACCATTCCGTCCAGCTCGTCGCAGCAGCACGTGGATGCGTTCGAGACATCGGCGCTCAAGCGCTTCAACGTCGAGATGTACGAGGTCCCTCCACGGTATCGCACACCGTACTTCGCTCACATCTGGGGCGGCGGTTACGCGTCGAGCTACTACGCCTACCTCTGGAGCGAAGTGCTCGATCACGACGCGTATTACTGGTTCGTCGAGAACGGCGGCATGACACGTGTTAACGGCCAGCGCTTCCGTGACATGATCCTCTCGCGCGGTGGAACGCAGGAGGCGGCTTCCCTCTATCGCGCGTTTCGCGGGCGCGAACCGAGTGTAGATCCCCTGATCGCGGAACGCGGGCTCAAGCCGCCGCCGCCACAGGAGAGGTAGCCGGGCGAATCAGCCCCTGGACGACCTGACGACCACGCTCTCGAACAGATCGTCGAGCGCGGTCGCCGGGTTGGCCGAGACTCCTTCGTGAACCGGGCCACACTGAATTACGTCCGAGCGCGGCGAGGTCAGCCAGTGAAAGCGCTCTGAAGGCGGGGCAAGAGCAATTGGTCCTGCGTTCTCATCGCCTCTGCAGATTGCCTCGCACGATTCCAGATATCTGACGAGCAGCTCCACATCCACGCCCTTCGCGCGTTCCGACAGTTGCCGCGAGTCGGTCAGTACACGCATGCCGAGGAATTCCGCCGTGCGCGCGTGGACGATGACGCCGACTGGCGTGAACGCGCCGATATGTACATGGGGAACGACACGTAACACGGCGAAATCGTAGGCGATCCTGGAGTCGCCCGCTCTCGATTCAGTCATATCGCCCCCCCCTCGATCATCTGCGCGCGGCTAGTCGGATGGGAGCTGACCGGCTCGCGCGATCGCGAGCTGCAATGCTCTCTTCGACAAAAGCTCTAGGCGACTGAAGCCGCGTAGTGAGGTAGTCGACGTACCGCTCGCGGGCAGAGGTCACGCTCGCAAAGTCAGCGACGACTGACGCATCGGTCAGCATCGCATCGGGTACGGCCGCGACAACGCGCTCGATGACATCGTCACCCAGCTTGTCCGCTGATTCCGCATCCGCTTCATCGATCTCCCCACTGGCCGAGAGGAGGACGTGGCTCCGGATCAGCGGGAATGGGGCTCGTGTTTTGGCGTCGTCAACGGCCGGCCAGTCGTGGTGCACGTACAGTGCGGCGCCGTGATCGATCAGCCACGGCTCACGGTTCCAGATCAGGAGATTTGGATTCCGGTGCGTTCTGTCGGGGTTGGAGAGAAACGCATCGAGCCAGACGATTCTCGCCGCAAGATCGGGCGAGATCAGCTCGCCTGCGGCCGATACATCGAAATTGAACGCCCCGTCGAGGTACCGCATGCCAAAATTGATTCCATGGCTGGCCCGGAGAAGATCCTGAATCTCCGGATCGGGCTCCGATTTGCCGAACGACTCGGGTACGTCGATGAGAGCGAGCTCGGGTACGGGAAGTCCAAGCTCGATTGCCAGCAATCCGGCGATGATCTCGGCGATGAGGGCTTTGACGCCCTGCCCTGCGCCGCGAAACTTGGCAACGAACAGCCCGCCGCCGTCGGTATCGACGACAGCGGGCAGCGAGCCGCCCTCTCTTAACGGTTGGACATACCTTGCCGCGGTGAAGACTTGCATTGTCCGCAGAAGATACCACGATCCTGCAGACCCGCCGGCGCGTCCTGTGTTTTATTAGGTAGATGACCGACACCCCTCCCCGTCCCTCACCCGATGGAGCGCTCAGAGACGATCAGCGATCAATTCGCTGGCGAGTACCGGTACTGGCACTAGCCGGTGCCACAGTCTTCGCTATCGGCATTGCTGGATACCTGAGGTCGAGACCGGGGCGGGATCGCCCTGTTCAGCCGGTCGTTTCTACATCTCAGATGACTGCCACCGGCGTTGGCGCGATCGATTCCCTCACACTTGCCGATGGAACACGCGTGATGCTTGGACCGCTCAGCTCGGTCACAGTCGTGAAGGGATACGGCGCGGGCCGACGTGAAGTCGAGGTTCGCGGCGAAGCATTCTTCGAGGTAGTTCACAACGCATCATCGCCGTTCATCACGCGCGCACTTGGCGCAACAATAACCGATATCGGGACGAGCTTTGCCGTACGGACAGACTCGAGCGCTGGAGTTTCCGTGACGGTCCGGGAGGGAGCGGTTTCGCTGAAGCTTGCCAATACGCCTGACGTGAATGCTGTCATTCTTGGAGCGGGTCAGCACGCTCTTCTCGCGCCTGACGGTAACGCTGCAACGCGTCCCTCCACAGAGCAGGACCTGGCGTGGATGCAGCGACGGCTCGTCTTCCGCGAAACGCCGATGTCCGAGGTTGCCGAATCATTTCGCCGATGGTATGGGATAAAGCTGCGACTCGCCGACGCGTCACTCGCCAGACAGCATCTCACAGCGACTTTCTCGGGCGAAACGCCGGAAGCAGCGCTGGAGATCGTTCGCCTCTCACTCGGGGCGGAGATCGAGCGGCGCGGCGACACCGCCATCGTACGCGCAGCCCGGAAAGCACAGGATTGAGAAGGAGCCGGACAGCGTCACCCGTTCTACCCGGCTGAACCGTGACAGCAGGATTACGCCTGAGTTCTTGAGCTGATCAGCTCGAGCACGGCGACGTAGACCAGCGTCAGCGCCACAAACAACAGCCGCGGTCTGGGCAGGAGCGCATTCACGCCGTGCCAGGTGAACGCGACGCAGAACACAACGAACACGAAAACTCTGATTGCCGTTCGCTGGACGAATCGCCGGAGGAGCCCGTGCACCACTCCAGCGGCGAGCCCGGCAAGAGCTCCCATCATCACGACCGTGAATGTCCCCGAAGGGGTGAAGCCCGGTACTCTCCCCTCCCAGTGCGCGATCACGCGCATGATGACGCGGCCGCCGACCCCGAGTACCATAAGGCCAATCGCGCCACCGGCGAGCGCGGACCACAGGGCTGATCTTGCGACCGTATTCACTGGCAACAATTCTCGCGCCGGTCTAGGTTAGCGGCTACCCTGCCCCCACCTCCTTCTCCCTTACCGGATGGCTGAGTCGTTAGCTGAGGCAGCAGTGCCTGGACTGACCACGCCGGCCCCCACGAGGGATGATGCCGCGCTGGAACGCGAGACGATGCGCAGGGTCGGCCTGCGCCTCCTCCCGTTCCTGTTCGTTCTCTACATCTTCAACTTTCTCGACCGCACCAACGTCGCGCTTGCTGCCCTTCAGATGAATCGCGACCTGAGCTTCAGCTCTACCGCATTCGGACTCGGCGCAGGAATCTTTTTCGTCGGCTACGCGCTGTTCGAGGTGCCGAGCAACATGCTTCTCATTCGCGTCGGAGCCCGGCGCTGGATCGCACGCATCATGATCTCGTGGGGCCTTATTGCCGCGGCGATGATGTTCGTCCGCACGCCGTTCCAGTTTTATAGTCTTCGACTACTGCTCGGCATCGCTGAGGCAGGATTCTTTCCAGGCATCGTCTACTATCTGACGCAGTGGTTCCCAGCTAAGAGGCGCGCGCGGGCCTCATCTCGATTCATGATTGCAATCCCTCTTTCCGGCGTCCTCGGAGGAGTGCTCGGCGGGTTTCTGCTGAGTCTCGACGGGCGGCTCGGATTGGCCGGATGGCAGTGGCTCTTTCTCGTGGAAGGACTGCCGTCTGCATTCATTGGAATCACAGTCCTGCGGTATTTGACGGACCAGCCACGCGACGCCCACTGGCTTACCGCTGAGCAGCGTGCCTGGCTCATCGAGGAGATGCGGCTGGACAAGGAGAAATCGGGGGCCGCACACGAAATGCCCGCGTTGCGTGCGCTCGCACAGCCAGTGATCTGGTTGTTGGCGCTGCCATATTTCCTGGTGCTCACCGCAGGCTACGGGTACACATTCTGGTCGCCGATCGTAATTCGCGACACGCTTCACACTACTGACACTCAGACAGCGCTGTTGACAGCGGTTTTCGCGGTTTGCTCCATGCTTGCAATGCTCGCCGTTGGCGCAAGTTCTGATCGAACTGGTGAGCGGCTTTATCATGCAGCCTTTGGCGGGATCCTCATCGCCGTGGGATTCACCGGCGCAGCGCTGTTGCCTCACCCTGTCCTGAGAATCCTGGCTCTGGCGCTGGTCCTTGTTGGATCGAACTCGATGCTTCCTTCGTTCTGGTGCCTTCCTTCCATGGTTCTGAGTGGAAGCGCGGCCGCGGTCGGGATAGCGTTGATTAATTCGCTGGGAAACACCGGCGGGTTCGTAGGCCCATACGTGATTGGCTTCGTCAAGGATCGCACTGGCGGAAACACCGGCTCGTTCTTGATTCTGGCCGCACTCGGCGCGATCTGCGCCGTCGTGTGCATTCTCCTGAAGCGGCATCCGGCCTTTGCTGCCGTGCGCCCGCGCGCCAGCTCGTCGTGACCGGCGGTGATCACTCTCGTTCGATCGATGTTGCTCATTCCAGCTGTGTTTGTCATCCTGACCGGCTGCGCAACGGGAGGCCGTCACTCGATGGATGAGATAGACGTTCTAATGAAGAGGCACGATGGGAATGTGCCCGGTGCATCGGTTCTCGTTGTCCGCGACGGAAGGCCGGTGATACGCAGGTCATATGGACAATCGAATCTCGAAGATCGAATTGCAGCGACACCGGAGACCAATTACCGGCTCGCGTCTGTAACAAAGCAATTCACGGCCGCCGCGATTCTGTTGCTGGCAGAGGATCAGAAGCTCTCGCTCGATGAGCGCGTGAAGAAATGGCTGCCTTCCCTCCCTTCCGCGGTGGATTCAGTCACCGTCGAACACCTTCTCTCTCACACTTCAGGGATCGTAGACTACGAAGACGCGATGGCGACCGGTACGACGGTGCAGCTGTACGATTCTGATGTGCTTCATCTTCTCGAGTCCCAGGACACCACCTACTTCAGCCCCGGCAAGAGCTATCGTTACAGCAACAGCGGGTACGCATTGCTGGCACTCATTGTAGAGCGCGTCTCGGGAAGAAGCTTTGCGGCGTTTCTTCGCGAGCGGATTTTCATCCCGGTCGGCATGTCGCACACTGTAGCGTATGAGGAAGGCATCTCCACGGTGCCGAGCCGTGCTTACGGGTACACGCTGAAGGATGGCAGGTGGACACGGAAGGATCAGGGTCCCACCAGCGCCGTACTCGGCGACGGTGGCATCTATTCATCGATAGACGATCTCGCCAGGTGGGACGCCGCCTTGTATGACTCGAGACTTTTGAGCGACGAGTCGCGCCGGCTCGCGTTCGCGCCGCACACGGATACGGATCGGGCGAATGTGAAATACGGATTCGGATGGCGTGTGACCGGCGAGACTCTTTGGCACTCGGGAGAGACTTCCGGCTTTCGGCATGTGATCGTGCGTTATCCGGGCCGGCGGTTGACAGTAGTGATCCTCACCAATCGCGATGACCCGGCTCCATACGAGACAGCGCTGGCAGTAGCACGGCTATATCCTTAATCGCCGTTAGCCGTCTGATCCGTTTGATCCGCCGAATCGTTGTCTTCAGCTCTGCAGCAACGGGATGTCTCCAGGCGTCGCCCGGACGCTCATCTCGCTCCGGACTTTCTCAACGCCGTGCACTCCGCGAACTGTGCTGAGTACGTCATCGAGCTCTTCACGCAGCACGTCGCCACGCAGCGTAACGTGCCCGTCTTCGGCGAACACCTCGATAGCCTTTGCGTGTTCCACCTTGTGCCCGAGCTCTGCACGCACCCGTTCGGCAAGCTGCTGATTCGTGGGAGGTGAGCCGCCTCTGCCCCGCAGCTCCGCTACTGCCCCCGTGAGGCGGTTTCCGATGTCTTCGGTTCGCTCGTGAATCGCTTCACCACCGCGTCGCAGCGCTTTCAGCGACTTGTCGCGGACGAGCGCTCGCCGCCTGCCACCCCTTGCCGGGTCGAGAATGAACATGAGCGCCGCTCCGAGTACCGCTCCAACCAGCAGCGCGAGCTGTTTTTCCCTCTCGTTTTCCATCTCATATCTCCTTCATCGATTCTGAATGCTGCGTGTTCTTGCCCGAGCTGCATATCCTGCATCGGGCAGGCCAGCACGAATTTATCAGGCCCGTCTTGACCCCAGGAAGCTTTTGCCCTCGCTGGTGATCGCGACGTTCGAGATGTCCGAGTACTGTGTCTCGCCTTTCATGCCCGGCCGAGGCTCGCTGCAGGTGATCAACCCGCGGCGTGACAGGGCGAGGAGGTGCTCTACCGTCTGATCGAACTCCGCCCCGCCGTTCTGCGAACGCCTGGGGCTGTAGAATGAAGTCTCCCCGTCGGCAACACGCTGGAGCAGCGCGAGCTGTGTATCGAAGAGGCGTTCGAACAGCGGGTGCTCGTCCTTCACCAGCCCATCGGGCTGGTGCTCCCAGGCGATTTCGACTTCGTCGTAGACAGTTCCGAGCCAGTTAATCCATACACGCAGGCAGAGTGTGCCAGTACCTCCCAGCTCCGTATCGTCGATGATCGCCCGGAAGGTGAACGCGTTCTCCGAGTTCCTGACCCACGAAGGCGCGAGATTCATTCCGCTGAACAGCGGGACGCGAAGTTGTCTTACGCGATAGTGATGTTGCCTCAGCCATTCCTCTGCGGTGCTTTTCGCCCGCGTGAATCGCCACCAGTAGTGGCCAACTCCCAGCACCACAAACCCCAGACCCAGGAGAAATATTGGGTTGTTATTGATCAGGGCGGTAAACGACATGGGGCAAATCTTCCAGCTCAGGCGCATCCGCGCCATGCTCTCATTGATCGACCCATTTTTTCGCCGCCAGCCGCTCCTGCACTTCGCCGTCCCTCGCAGCATCGCTCCCGACGTTCATCGATTATTGACGAGACGTCCGCCGCTCTAAAGTTTTGCGCATGGTAATCGCGCTCGTAGCGCTCGCTGGTCTCGTCGGGCGGTCTCCGGCGCGCTAGGAGGCATGGTTGGAAACCAGGGCGGCATTCGCACGGCTGCTCTGCTGGGATTCGACGTCCCCAGGGAATCGTTCGTCGCGACGGCCACGGCCATAGCCCTGTTCGTCGACGGAGCGCGCCTGCCGGTTTACCTGGCGACCGAGTGGCGGGAGATGCTCAGCGTGTGGCCCTTTATCGTCGTCGCCACCGCTGCGGTTGTGATTGGTACGGCATTGGGAACACGTGTCCTTGGGCGCGTGCCACAGGAGATATTTCGACGCGTGATTGCCGTGTTTCTCATCGTTCTTGGGCTTTACATGGCAATCGCCGGTCGTGGATAGCAGCTTCCATCTCGAATGCACATCGCGCCAGAGGATATCCGGATCTGTCTCGAGGACCAGCCCGCTCGCGGCCCCGCTGTCGAGCCGATGGCCACGCCGATCGTGCAAACGTCGCTGTTCGCTTTTCCGAGCTTCGACGCCCTGGCAGCTGCCCATGCAGACGAGAGCCACAATTACGTCTATACTCGGGGCCAGAATCCCACTGTAGAGGTACTGGAGAAAAAACTCGCCGCGCTGGAGCGAGGTGAGTCGTGCAAAGCGTTCGGGTCGGGGATGGCCGCAGTGAGCGCTGTTATCATGGGCCTGCTGAGCGCCGGCGACCAAATCCTTTTCGTCAATCACACGTACGGTCCGACGATCCGGCTTGCGAAGTATCTGAAGCGCTTTGGAATCGAGCACACACTGCTTCTCGACATCGAGCCTGATGATGTCCAGCGTGCCATGCAGCCGAACACGAGGCTGGTGTGGCTCGAGAGTCCGGGGACCATGACGTTCCGTACGCTTGATCTCGCGGCAATCGCGAATATCGCGCGCGAGCATGGCGCATTCACGTGCATCGACAACAGCTGGGCTTCGCCCCTCTTTCAGAAGCCAATCACTCACGGCGTGGACATCGTCGTCCATTCGGCGACCAAGTACATCGGCGGGCACAGCGACGTTGTTGCGGGGGCGGTGATCACGAAGGCCGAGCTGATGGAGCAGATCTATCGCGTGTTTCTGTTGAACGGCGGGATACTGCATCCATTCGACTCGTGGCTGCTCCTGCGCGGGCTGCGCACGATGCCGGCGCGGATGCAGCAGCACGAGGCCGATGCGTTACGTGTCGCTGAGTATCTGCGCAATCGGCCTGATGTCAGTGCGGTGAATCATCCGGCGTTCGGCGTGCCGTCGCGATCTCTGACGGGTTATTCGGGAGTGTTCAGCTTCGAGCTCGCGAACGGTGGGTTTGACGAAGTGCGTCGTTTCATCGATGGATTGAGACGCTTTCGCATCGGCGTGAGCTGGGGCGGCGTCGAGAGTCTCGTAATCTCGCCGAACAGGGGCGACAATCTCGCGTATCTCGACGCGCAGCGGATTTCGCACGGACTGATCCGTTTTTCGATCGGTCTGGAGGGAGCCGACGTCCTGATCGAGGATATCGTTGCTTCACTTGACTTCCTCGCTTCATAGCCCCATCGAGGAGATTTGTAAAGGTTATTGACAATTGACGGCCACATTAATGACAGTTATCGTTGCTTTGTAAGGCTTATTGACACTTAACAGCCACATTAATGGCCTCAACCCCGGATTCCTTTATCCCAAGTGGCTTATCTCTCGAGGCCGAACAGCGCGCCCGTATACTCGGAGAACTGGACGAATTCAAAGGGCATTGGCGACGAGTCAGTGAGATCAACAAGGAACGCCTCACCAACCTCCGCCAGATCACGACGATTGAATCCACGGCAAGCTCCACCCGAATTGAGGGGGTAACTCTCACTGACCAGGAAGTTGCCCGCGTTCTTCAGGGACTCGGCGTCGACTCCTTCAGAGGCCGGGACGAATCAGAAGTCCTTGGCTACGGCGAGCTCCACGCTCTGATATATGAGAGCCATGAAGATCTCTCGCTCACAGAAAACCATGTAAAGCAAATGCATCTCGTTCTCCTCAAGCACTCAGGAAGGGACGAACGACATCGCGGAGAATACAAGAAATTTCCCAACAACGTTGAAGCAAAACACCCTGATGGGACATCGGAGGTGCTGTTTCAGACTGCGGCTCCCTTTGATACTCCGCAGCTCATGGCAAAACTCATCGATGATACGAATGCTGCACTCGAAGCGGACGAGCTACACCCGCTCACGACAATTGGATGTTTCGTCGTCAACTTTCTCGCAATTCACCCATTTCACGACGGCAACGGCCGTCTCTCCCGTGCTCTCACGAATCTGCTGCTCCTTCGTGCGGGGTATGAGTATGTGCCATACGCATCGCTGGAGCGGGTAATCGAAGACAACAAGCCGGCGTACTACGCGGCTCTCCGGGAATCGCAGATCGCGATGAAGGAAGATCCGACGAGATTTGGGGCGTGGCTGGCTTTCTTCCTGCGGGCTCTCAGGACCCAGAAACGCATACTCCAATCGAAGCTGGATCTCGAAGGGTCCATGCTTCGGCTTTCTGGAGCCCAGCAGAGAATCCTCGAGCTCGTTCGACTGCACGGACGAGCGACCTCGATGGATATCGCTGGCGCTCTGAGCGTGCCGTATCGCGCCGTTCGATACCATCTCGACTCACTCGTGCGACGCGGCCTGGTCAGTCCTCACGGCGAGCGAAAAGGAAGGTTTTACACGCCTTCCGGGATTGTCGACGAGCGGCCCACCTCTGCGCCAGATCCCGGAACCGTCGGAATCATCGCCGAGGTTTACAATCGTGGGGGGCGGATATCGCGTTCAGATCTTCTCGAACTGGTCAAGGAAAGTGGATACGACGGTCGGGTTGTCGGCCTGCTGCACGCACGGAGAGTTGCCCACCTGAGACGCGAAAAAAAAACCGGCGAGAGCGTGCTGACGACCCGCGGTGAGGAAGTGGCGAAAGAGTTCATATTCTCCTCGAGACTCGCTTCCGGAGCGAAGGTTGCTGCCGATGACGCAACCCGTCACTAAAACCATTGACTCCAAAGCGACAGCGTCTGCCGGACGCGCGCAGGATCCAGCCGCCTCGCCTGCGCCTGTCACCGATGGAGCGGAGGCTGATTCACGAGCTGCGCACGCCGGCAGCCGTTCAGCGTTGGCTGAACGATCTACCGTACAACACCGAGCCTGCCGGTGACACGATGCGCGGATTTCGCGGCGTGGTTCGCACACGAACGGCGCATTGCCTCGAGGCAGCGCTTTTCACGGCGACCGTTCTCGAGCAGCACCGGTATCCGCCGTTGATACTGGGCTTCGAATCCATCGATCTGCTCGATCATGTGATCTTCGTGTATCGCACGCACACGGGCTGGGGATCAGTCGCTCGCTCCCGTGACCCAGGGCTGCACGGCCGCAAGCCGGTTTTTAGAACTCCACGCGCACTCGCATTGAGCTACGCCGAGGGTTACGTGGATCACACTGGACGCATCAAGGGATACGCTGTGCTCGATCTTCGAGTTCTCGATCCATACGACTGGCGACTGTCCGACAAGAATCTCTGGAAGGTCGAGCAGCTACTGCGGGACTGGCCGCATCGCCCGATCGTCTCGTCCGACCGGCTCTTTCGGCTGAGACACCGCCGCTATCGAGACTTCGTTCGGCGGAATGGCTACAAACCATGGAAATATTTCAAGGGTCGCGCGCGCTGGACTCCCCTACCACCCGAATTCCGGAAGCGCGGATAGCGCTATTGGCCAGCGGTGCGCGCGGCACCCATATTCGGGCACTCAACACCTTGGGACTTGGACACTGATGTCCGACCTCCAGAGCCAGCTCCAGGAAATCCTCGGGACGGGCTATCGTATCGACCGGGAGCTCGGCGGCGCAGGCATGTCACGAGTGTTCGTCGCGACTGAGACCGAGCTCGGCCGCCAGGTCGTCATCAAGGTTCTGCCGCACGAGCTCTCGGCCGGAATAAACACCGACCGCTTTCGCCGCGAGATTCAGTTCGCTGCGCGCCTTCAGCATCCGCACATCGTTCCACTTCTCGCCGCCGGCGCGCACGGAGAACTTCTCTACTACACGATGCCGTTCATCGGCGGGCAGAACCTGCGCACGCGGCTTGCGCGTACTGACGGGTTGCCGGTGCAGGAAGCGACGAGAATCCTCCGCGAAGTTGCCGACGCGCTGAGTTACGCGCACTCGCAGGGAGTCGTGCACCGCGACATCAAGCCGGCAAATATTCTCATCTCCGGCAATCATGCACTCGTCACTGACTTTGGCGTCGCCAAAGCTCTGAGCAGTGCGACCGATGAGACTCCAACGGACGAACCCGGTCTCACGTCACTTGGCATCGCACTCGGCACTCCTGCCTACATGGCGCCCGAGCAGGCCGCGGCAGATCCGTTGGTGGACGCACGCGCTGACATCTACGCCCTCGGCGTCGTGGGATATGAGCTGCTTGCCGGAAGAACACCGTTCGAAGGACTCAACCAGCAGCAGATCCGCGTCGCTCACATAACGACTGCGCCGACAGCCGTGAGTCAGTACCGGCCGCAACTGCCACCGGAACTTGCGGCCGTCATCATGCGCTGTCTGGAGAAGCATCCTTCCGATCGATGGCAGTCGGCGGACGACCTGCACGCTGCGCTCGAGCCATACGCAGTGACGAGCGGCACCATGGCTTCTGCTCAGCCGGTTTCGCGAAAGCCATTCAGCTGGACGCCTCAGCGCATTGCAGTCGCCGCCGGGATCGTCGGCCTGGTCGTCACTGCCGTCATCGCGAGCACGATCGCGTTCCGTCGCAGTGGCGAATCCATCACTACTGGAAACGTGCGGCAGGTGACGAATGCGCCGGGGCTCGAAGTGCATCCGGCCATTTCCCCCGACGGACGCATGATTGCGTACGTCGCGGGCGCGTGGGACAGGTCGCGTGTCTACGTGCGACAGCTCTCCGGTGGACGCGCCATAGCACTCACCGACAGTACGTCAGCAGCCTATTGGCCACGATGGAAGCCCGACGGATCGGCGATATTCTACGCATCGGGAGGACAGAGCCATGTCGTCCCGGCGTTGGGAGGAATTCCCACCGCAGTCCCCGGTCTCGACAGGCTCACCGGTTGTGCTTTGTCCAACGTCGGCGACCGGGTTGCATGCACGAGCGAGGTCGACGGCTCACTCGTCATCGCCCGCTCGACCGGAGAGAATCCCCGCCCCGTGCCTCAAACTACCGAGGCTATCGGAGTGTCCGGGGCTGCGTGGTCGCCCGACGACAAGCTCATTGCCTTCGTGCGCAGTGGCCTGCCTTTCCTCTTGGGTGAGAACATCGGCAATATCGCACCGTCATCCATCTGGGTTGTGCGCACCGACGGAGGCGCGCCCGTCAGAATAACGAACGACACGCACCTCAACACCAGTCCCGTGTGGACCCCCGAGGGCGCGATCCTTTTTGTTTCGTCCCTCGGCGGTGCGCGCGATGTCTACATGCAGCGGATTTCGAGCGACCTCACGCCCCGCGATGCGCCGGTACGGCTGACCAGCGGGCTCAACGCCCACACGATCTCGATTGACCGGTCCGGCACCACGCTGGCCTACAGTGCGTTCAACACGACTGCGAACGTTTGGTCGGCTCCGATTTCTACTCCTCGAGTTGAGTCTCCGCGTCTTCAGCAGGTGACGAGCGGGAACCAGACGATCGAGCTGGCCCGCGTTTCTCCCGATGGCCAATGGCTCGCGTACGATTCCAACCTCAACGGAAATCAGGATATCTACAAAATGCCGATTGGCGGCGGCGAAGCTCAGCAGCTCACTCACAATGGAGCGGATAACTTTGCGCCGTCATGGTCGCCCGACGGCCGGCAGATAGCGTTTCACAGCATGCTGAAGGGAAACCGCGATGTCTACGTGATGGACGCCTCGGGTGCGAACGTTCGCTCCATCGTCGCAACGCCGAGTGAAGATTTGGACCCGATCTGGAGGACCGACGGACAGGGAATCCTGTACCTGGTCTATCCGGACTCGCTGTTCGAGGTGAAACGCTCCGGCAGCAGCTGGGGTCGCCCTCGATACCTGATGCGTGCGTTCATCGGCGGACTCTCGAGCGACGGCAAGCGCATGTTTGTGCGCGCACGCCCACAAAGTCTCTGCGCTGTGTGTCCGGAAGGTCTTTTCGCAATATCTCTGGACATGAGGGACACACAATACGTTCTCGCTCCGAAAATGAAGAATGTCATCAAGAGTCAGGGATATGTTTTCACCTCGACCACAGATTCACGTTACATACTCATCCCGATACGCGAAAAGGACGGGACTTCATCCATCTGGCGGTTGGCGGTGAATGGCGACAGCGAGACGAGAGTTCTACGCCTCACGGACCCAAGCCGTCAGTTCTATCGGACCTCGCTCCATGCGGACTCGAAGAACTTCTACTTCACCATCGGCGAGAGGCAGAGTGACATCTGGACTATGGAGCTGAAGAAGCCGTAGGACTGATCTTCAGCCCGAGTTCCAAGAACGCGGTCAGTGATGTTGGCTTGGGGTGTGCCCTGCATCCATATTCGGGCACTCGAATCCTGAGGAGAAACAGCTGACGTTGGATCTCCAGAGCCAGCTCCAGGAAATACTCGGCACCGCCTACCATATCGACCGGGAGCTTGGCGGGGCGGGGATGTCTCGCGTGTTCGTCGCGACTGAGCTCGAGCTCGACCGGCAGGTCGTGGTGAAGGTCCTTCCGCCCAATCTATCCGCGGACCTCAACACCGATCGGTTCCGCCGGGAGATTCACCTCGCCGCGCGGCTTCAGCATCCGCATATAGTACCGCTCCTCGCTGCCGGAGCGCGCGGTGATCTTCTCTACTACACAATGCCGTTCATCGACGGCGAGAACCTGCGAACGCGACTTGCCCACACCGGTCAGCTGCCGGTGCAGGAAGCGACGAGGATTTTGCGCGAGATCGCGGATGCCTTGAGCTATGCGCACTCAAAGGGAGTCGTTCATCGCGACATCAAGCCGGAGAACATTCTCATGTCCGGCAGTCATGCCCTCGTCACCGATTTCGGTGTTTATAAAGCACTGAGCAGTGCAACCGATGAGACTCCAACGCACGGACCGATTATCACCTCGCACGGCATGACGCTCGGCACACCCGCCTACATGGCGCCCGAGCAGGCAGCAGCCGATCCGAACGTTGATGCACGGGCCGACATCTATGCCCTCGGCATCGTCGGATACGAGATGCTCTCCGGAACAACTCCCTTTGGCGAGCTCGATCCCCAGCAGACTCTCTCGGCCCACGTGACCACCTTGCCTGCGCCGGTAACTCAACACAGGCAGCAGCTACCCCCTGGCCTCGCGCAAACCATCATGCGATGCCTCGAGAAGCGTGCGTCGGACAGATGGCAAACCGCGGACGATCTGCATGCTGCCCTCGAGCCTTATGCGACGACGAGCGGTGCGACGGCGGCGAGTCAGGCGCAAAGTTCCTTCAGATGGACTCCTCAGCGGATTGCCGTCGCTGCGGGAGTAGTCGGACTTGTTGCAGCGGGACTCATCGCGAGCACCATCGCGTTCAGGCGAAGTGCGCAAACCATCATCACTGGAAATACGCGGCAGCTCACGAACGCGCCGGGCCTCGAGGTACATCCGGCTATTTCCCCCGACGGACGCATGGTCGCGTACGTCGCAGGTCCATCGCACAGGTCACGCCTCTATGTGAGACAGCTCTCCGGTGGCCGCGCTATCGCGCTCACCGACAGCACGACAGATGCGTACCTGCCCCAATGGAAGCCCGACGGATCCGCGATCCTTTACGGCTCGGGCGGACGGAATTACGTAGTGCCGGCGCTGGGAGGAGTTCCCGCGCTGGTCCCTGGCCTCGACTCTCTGTTCGGCTGCGTCTTGTCGAATGCCGGCGATCGTGTTGCTTGCACGCGTGTGACGAGCGGCACACTGGTCATCGCAGGCTCAACGGGCGAGAACCCGCGTGTGGTGCCGGGGACTGCGAGCGGTGACGGGGTGGGCTCGCCAGCCTGGTCGCCCGACGACAAGCTCGTCGCATTCACGCTCAATAATCTCCAATTCCTGTCGGGCGAGAACATCGGGAATCTCGCACCGTCATCCATCTGGGTCGTGCGCGCCGACGGAGGCGAGGCCGTCAGGATAACAGATGCGACACATCTGAATACGAGTCCGGTATGGACACCCGATGGCACCATCCTCTTCGTATCCTCTCTCGGAGGAAACCGTGACATTTACATGCAACGGATTTCGGGCGACTTGAAGCCGCGTGGGGAGACGGTCCGACTGACGACCGGTCTCAATGCCCATACCATCTCGCTCGAAAAATCGGGAAAAACACTCGCGTACAGTGTGTTCAACACTATCGCCAACGTCTGGTCCGCGCCGATTGCTACAGCAGCAGCCGAGTCTCCACGTCTCCAGCAAGTGACGAGCGGAAACCAGACGATCGAATCGATCTCTGCATCTCAGGATGGCCAATGGCTCGCCTACGATTCGAACCTCAACGGCAACCAGGACATCTTCAAGGTACCGGTTGCCGGCGGCGAAGCTCAGCAGCTCACGCACAATGACGTGGACAATTTTGCGCCGGCGTGGTCACCCGATAGCCGTCAAATCGCTTTTCACAGTCTTCTCAAGGGGAATCGGGACATCCACGTGATGGATGCATCAGGCGCGGACGCCCAACAAGTTGTCGCAACTCCGAGAGAAGAATACGTCCCGATCTGGCTGAGTAGCGGACAAGGGCTCCAGTACGGCGTCTTCCCGGATTCCGTCTTCGAGGTGAGAAAAGGCGACGGCGGGTGGGGGCAGCCACGATTCCTTGTCCGCGCCGGTTACAATGGAATCTCGCGCGACGGGAAGAGCACAGCTTTGGGCGCCGCACCCGGAGTTGTATGTGCAGACTGTCCAGGAGGGCTTTACATCATGGCGACCGACATGACGCGCAGGCATGTTCCCACGCCGAAGCTGGCCAATGTGATTCAAAGCCCGGGTAGTGTTTTGTGGAGCGCGGATTCGCGGCATGTTTTCATGGCAATACGCGAGAAGGACGGGACATCCTCCATCTGGCAGGTGCCACTGAACGGCGACGAAGAGAAGAGAGTCCTGCATCTCACGGACCCGAGCCGGCAATTCTATCGCACCAGGGTCGACGTGGACGCGAGGAGCTTCTACTTCACCATCGGTGACCGGCAGAGCGACGTCTGGACGATGCAGCTGAAGAAGCAGTAGGATTGGTTTAGTACCAATGTGGTACTAATTGCCTGCGGCCGCTGAACGGCGCAGCATCCACCCGTACAGGAGAACGATCAAGCCTACGAAGCCGATCACTCCAAGCCACGGAGCGAGCGCGAAATCCGCAGGCACGAACCCAAGGGTGCTTCTTTCGCTAAAGCGACGATGAAACCGGCGTTGATCACGCCCCACAAGCTCTCGCCCACGATCAATCCCGAAGCCACGAGCGTGCCGAGACGCTCAGCCCGCTCGGGATTTGGCGCGGAGCGAATGCGACCGTCGTACCAGTGAGAGATCACCGCGCCGACGACCACAGCGAACGTCGCCGACATCGGTAGATAGATCCCGATGCCAACAGCGAGCGGGGGAATACGAAGCTTCTTCAGCGCGCCGAGTGTCGCGTCGAGCAGGATGAGACCAACTCCGACGAGCACGCCGATGCCGATCATTTTCCACTCGAGATTCCCGCCGATCACGCCCTTCGCGAGAGCGGAGATCAGCGTCGCCTGCGGAGCGGGCAGCGGATCGAGCGCGACAACGCCGACGTTCGCGGCGCCGGCAAAACCGTACGCTTTGGCGAGCAGGTTCAGTACCGAGGATCGATGAATTCTTGAAGGCGCTAAGGATCGCCATCGAGATCACGGCCGCGGGAATTGAGGAAGCGAAGGTGAGGCCGACCTTGAGGCCGAGGTAGACGTTGGCGGCGGTGAAGACGACCGTGATGAGTGCGCCGAGGATCAGGCTGCGAAGCGTGAGCTCTCTGGGTTTCATGGGCTCTATTTTATCCCTCCCATGGAGCGGCTGACGAGGGTCGCCAACTTCAGAGTTTGGTAAGGAAGCAAATCGGGCTACGGTGCTGGCATAAAAGAACGCGAGCGGGCCTGTTTCTGACCTCCGGCGCGGCCCGCTGTTGCGTCATTTGATTCAACGCGTCGTTCTTACGATGCACCCGCGATTTCTTCTTCCGATCGTACTGTCGCTCGCCTGTGGGTCGCTGGCAGTTGCCCAGCCCAGACCGCGATCCGGCGCGGAATTTCCCGCCGCTGAATTCAACGAGCGCGATCGCGTCGCTTTCTATCTTTGGCAATACGACTCTTTCGCCTGGGCCTCGAGCGATAAGCTGAATGCCGAGGCGCAATCGCTTGGCCCGGACATCACGAACCGTCTTGGTGAAGAGTGGTTCTGTTACAAACGCGACTCAACGTGGCACGCGGTGTACGGAAAGTTCGACGAAACAGCCGACAGGTACGACGCAGTTCTTCATTATGCGTCCGTTGGCCACCAGATCGTGCGATCTCAGAGTCCCGTCGAGGCAGGACTCGGCGATCGCTTTGGAAGAGCATTGTCGATCGCAAAGCATCGTGTTCCCAGGTCTTTCGCAAAGATGGGCGTGCGCTTCAACTCCTTTGTCCGGGAACGCGAGGACGGCGGCATCGACGTCTGGATCGTACCCGCATGGCAACCCAATGGTTGGATTGTCTATGGCGCCGAATTTCACTACGTCTTCGACGCTGCGGGGCGAACTGTGCGCGATTCTGTCGTCCGAGTAGGCGAGCTTCAGGGCGCGCGTCCCGATACCACAGCAACAGTCCAATTGAAGTACGCCGAGCCGGGAATCCCAACGGTCGCCGAGATTCTATTCCTGCGACTCTACACGAAACGGTTTGCTCACCTCCGTGTATTCACGCGCGACTGGGTCACCGAGCTGTTCAATAGACCAGGCCAGCAGGCGTGGATACATGCGCTACGTGAGGAACGGACTTCCTCCGCTCGGCACTAGCGTATTTCCGGTTCAGTTCCACTTCCAACGAACGGCAATGAAATCGGTCAGATCTAATTGTTGTTCGGAACTTGGCCCACATCGTAGTACGGGTGGAATTTTGAAGCTGGGCCAGTGCACGTGCTTCGAGTGTCATTGACTATTGTAGCATTGGGTGCTACACTTATGCATGACAGAGCCTGCCGGGCAAACCAGGCGGATCTTCAAAACTGCCTGGTTTGCCAAGGCGGCAAGGAAAGCCGGCATCAAGGACGGCGAATTCTGCAGGGCCATCAAGCAGGTAATGAACGGTCAGGCCGACGACCTGGGCGGCGGCGTATTCAAGAAGCGCCTGAACAAGAACATGCACCGCGGCATTATCCTCGCGAAAGGTGGACAGCATTGGACGTACGCCTATTTATTCGCCAAGAAGGACCGCGAAAACATTGAAGACGACGAGTTGGAAGAATTCCGTAAACTCGCAAAGGCACACGGACAGCTAACCGGTGAGCAGCTAGCTCGATTATTGAAGAACAAAAGCCTTACGGAGATATGCCATGACGACAAAGCGCAAGTTTAAGAGCGATGCTTTCGAGGCCATTCATTCCTCGGCCTCAGCGCTGCTCAAGGTCGGCGCTATCAGCAAAGACACCATGCGGACTTTCGACGACTCGTGCCTCGCTGTGCCGGCAGCGCTCGAGCCACGGCAGATCAAGAAGCTTCGTGAGAGCAACCACGTCAGCCAGCCGGTGTTCGCGCGCTACCTCAACACCAGCGAAAGCACGGTGGAGAAATGGGAGACGGGCGCCAACCGGCCTAGCGGTATCGCACTTAAGCTGTTGGCCATCGTGAAGAAGCACGGCTTGGAGGTCCTCACTTGACCCGCGTGGGGCCAAGCTAGGCTCGCTATTACTCACCTCAGACTCTGAATACCTTCATCACCTCGTCCCCGGGGTGATTGATCACCTTCACGGCGATCCTCCCCTTCTTCGGCTTGTCGAACGGGCGAGACACGTCGCTGTTCAGCGTCGCCCAGGCTTCAGGGTCGATCTCAGCTTTCAGCGTGGTTTTCAACGCGCTGTACGGATCGTTGGTGCCGAGGAAGTAGGCATGGCGGACGAAGAACTCTCTTCGTTGTAGTCGGTATCGACGAACCAGCAGGCAATGCCGTCAGCGCCGTCGCTGATGACTTCACCGGTCTGCGGTTTGAAGACTGTCGGCCGAATGGAGGACGCGCTTCGGCGCCGCAGGGACGTCTATACGAAGCTGTTGATGGCTCTGCTTCAACCACTTGACGAAGTCTATCGCGTCCGGCTGAAGCGCATGTGTGCCGTCTGGACCGGACCGTTCCGTGGCGATGCGTATGCCGGTGTTACCATCGGCTGCGAACGCGGCGAATGCCGTCGTGTCGACAGCGTCCTCAATAGCGCAGCGGTTCGATTTCGCGGACGATCCAACCTTCGAATTCACGCTCGAGCGGAGATGATCACCGTAGGTTTAGCGGCATGATTCCAGGTAAGTGTCATTCTGTCTAACACCCTAGTTTAGCTGTAAGCACACTACAACCATTGCGGCGCAGCCGCATCCAAATTGTGCTTATCAGCTGCAACGTTCGTTAGGCAGCAAGCTGGCGACAGGCTAGGAGAACAGGGCAGCTATTTCCGGATGCTGCTTGGCGAATCGCAGTAGGGTAGCCTCCCCATTCTTGCGCTCATGGTCGTCAGAAATGTCAATGTTAGTCGTCTCACCAACTGCTTGGGCGTGGAGTCGATAAGCAGAAAAGAAATTGATCTCAGAGCCCGTAAGAGGCTGTCCAACCATCCGGAAGTAGTAGCGGCCACGCTGAATTTCAGAGAACCAGTTTACGCCGGTAGCTGCGATTCGCCCAGCCACGTAGGCAGCAGCAGCGTGCCAACCGAAAAGACTCTAGCAAGCGGGATTAACCCGGGAACTAGGAACACTCCATAACGGATCAGGGCGCCTACAATTACCGATGCGGCAAACGTAAACCAGAAAATCGCCCAAGGCGAAAGTTGAAACGCGACCGCCACGACAGCGGCTACAATACCTGCGAGCGACGGAGCGTTCTCTACCGCTTCGGTGGTCTTTAGCACCTCGATGGGGGGAACCGCTCGCTCTAGTCGCGCCAGCAGTGTGAAGGCGTAGACCGGATCAAGGCGGATCTTGAGGCCCCGAGGAGTGAAGATGGGCATCGCACATTCCCTTACTAAAGTCTCGGCGTCTGCCTAACTACTAAGTAGATGGCGAGAATATACTGCGGAGGGGAGAAAAACCTGTGTGCCTCGCGGGAATTTCTCCATCTGCGAGAATCGATTCAATAGAAGTCGCTGATTGACAATCAGTTAGCAGAAAGTCACCACGCCAAAACGGGAAAACCTTGCAAGATTCTGCAGCATAACGACACGAGGAGTGTGCGAATGACCGAAGCATCCTCGACGCACGTCCCGGGCATCGGCCTACAGAAGATCAGCCGGACTCCTCACTCCAAGACCGCCCTTGTCCAGCACGTGTGTGTGACAAACCGAGACTATCTCCTCACAAGTGCCTTGTATTTGATCCGATGTGGCTGATCCGCATCTACTCCCTTACGACGCTTCAGATCTTCCTTGTACGCCTGGTAATTCCCCTCGAACCACACCACCTCGCTCTCTCCCTCGAACGCCAGCATGTGCGTCGCGATGCGGTCGAGGAACCAGCGATCGTGTGAGATCACCACCGCGCATCCGCTAAAATCGAGCAGCGCATCCTCTAACGCTCGTAGCGTGTCGACATCGAGATCATTCGTCGGCTCATCGAGCAGCAACAGATTGCCGCCGCTCTTGAGCAGCTTCGCCAGATGCAGGCGGTTGCGCTCACCACCTGAAAGATTCGCGACTTTCTTCTGCTGGTCCGCCCCCTTGAAGTTGAAGCTCGAGAGATACCCGCGCGCGTTGATCTCGCGCTTACCGACCTGGATCGTGTCACTTCCCTCGCTCACTTCATCGTACACGGTCTTGCTGCCGTCCAGCTCACGATCCTGATCCACATACGCGAGCTGCACCGTATCCCCAACCCTTAGCGAGCCTGCATCCGCCTTCTCGGAGCCGACAATCATCCGAAACAATGTCGTCTTCCCCGCCCCGTTGGGCCCGATCACGCCAACGATTCCACCCCTCGGCAGCGCGAACGAAAGCCCATCGAACAGCACCTTGTCTCCGTACGACTTCGCAAGACCATCCGCCACCACAACGTCGTTGCCAAGGCGAGGAGCCGGAGGAATCACGATCTCGTTCTGCGCGATTCGCTCCTCCTGCTTTTCGCTCGCGAGCTCCTCGTACTTTTGAATCCTCGCCTTGCTCTTGGATTGGCGAGCCCTCGGCGACATACGCACCCACTCCAGCTCGTGCTCAAGCGTGCGCTGCCGAGCGGATGCCTGCTTCTCCTCTGTGGCGAGACGCGTGCGCTTCTGATCCAGCCATGACGTGTAATTCCCCTCCCACGGAATTCCATATCCGCGGTCGAGCTCGAGAATCCACTTCGCCACGTTGTCGAGGAAATAGCGGTCGTGCGTCACCGCGACGACAGTACCCGGAAATTCCGCAAGAAACCTCTCGAGCCACGCCACACTCTCCGCGTCGAGATGGTTCGTCGGCTCGTCGAGCAGCAGCATGTCGGGCTCCTCGAGCAGCGTGCGACACAGGGCGACACGTCGCTTCTCACCTCCCGAGAGCGTGTCGATCTCGGCGTCAGCCGGCGGAAGACGCAGCGCATCCATCGCGATCTCGATCTTCCGGTCGAGCTCCCAGAGATTCGCGGCGTCGATCTTCTCCTGCACCTTCCCCTGCTGGTCCATCAGCTTTTCCATCTCTGCATCAGTCATCGGCTCCGCGAATTTCATCGAGATCTCCTCAAACTTCTTGAGAAGATCACGCTGCGCCTTCACGGCCTCTTCGACGTTCTCGCGCACGTTTTTCGAGGAATCGAGCTCGGGCACCTGCGGGAGAAAGCCGATTCGGGTTCCCTCGTGCGGCCACGCTTCACCCTGAAAGTCGTGATCCACACCGGCCATGATTCGAAGCACGGTGGACTTGCCCGCACCGTTTGCGCCGAGCACGCCGATCTTGGCGCCGGGATAAAAAGAGAGCCAGATTCCACGCAGAATCTCCCGCGATGGCGGTACGACCTTGCGAAGATCCTTCATTACATAGATGAACTGTGGAGCCACGAACGACCTCGATCAGGAGTTAGTCGAATTCACTGCGATGTACGCGACGACGCGCATATTGAAAGTTAACCCACGCAGGGATGCCGTTTCTCGCACCTGACCTGCCACCTCGCCTCCTCGGCTCCAGTCACCTCGGACCTGTGATTGTCTATGTAGAATTCTCTTCCACACATACCAGACTCTCAATGCATTTCACCTCGCGACTAACCCGCTACGGCGCCTTGATGTCAATCGTGATACTCAGTGCCTGCGCACGCACGACCGCGCCTGCCACGAGCGTCACACCCGTAGCGCCGTCACTCGGCGACACCGCTGCGATTCGTGAGCTCGTTGGCCGTCTCGACCTCGAGCGGTACAAGGCAACGATCAAGGGGCTCACCCAGTTCGGGGATCGCCGACAGGGAACCGACCGAAATCGCGCGGCGGTGGACTGGATCGAGGCTCAGCTCAAGAGTTACGGTTGCGTGACTACGGAGCGGCTTACTTACCATTACCAGCCTCCGCCGCCGGCGCCGGCCGTTGCCCGCGCCCCCAATATCGCCGTCGGCGGTGGCCGTCTGCGCGGAATCCGCACCCGAACCAGTGTGAACACTGACTCTCTCAAGCAACCTGACTTGAAGCTGCGTGCGCTGAACTCCCAGCCCACTACCCCGGGCGCGCGGCAGCAGGTCTACTGCACCAAGATCGGCACGACCCATCCTGAAGAGATGTACATCGTCGGCGGACACATGGACGGACACGGCTGGGGCGAGGCAGCGAACGACGACGGCTCGGGCACAGCACTCGTGATGGAGCTGGCGCGAGTCTTCAGCAGTCCGGATGTGCAGACCGATCGCTCGATTCGCTTCATTCTCTGGAACAACGAGGAGACCGGGCTCAACGGTGCCCGCGCGTATGTCGAACAGCGACAGGCACTGCAGGGGAAGGAGAATCCCGCGGGTTCGGGGAAATACCCGGAGCCGAGGTGGCTTGGAATGATTCAGCACGACATGATGCTGTTCGACCATGGCATGCCGCGCCCCGACAGCACGATGAGCAAGGAGCAGCGTCCGGAAGCCGACGTGAACATCGAGTTCCAGAGCAATTCCAAGATGGCCGCCGAATCCCAGCGGCTCGCCTGGATCTTCGCGAATGCAAACGAGAAATTCGCAACGGATTATCCGGCGGCCGTCGGCCAGCACATGACCAACACCGACTCGACGCCGTTCATGGACATCGTCGCCGCAATCAGCCTGCGCGAGAACGAGCGCGGGATCCAGATCGGCGCGGGGTGGGACCCGCAATGGCACCAGCCATCAGACCTTTACTCGACCTACAGCGACAAGGACTTCCGCCTGGGCCTTAACGCAGCGCAGACAACACTAGGTGGGATCGCTCAACTCACCGGAGCGACTATCGGAAAGTAACATTAGTATCACATTAGTACTATTTCGGGCCTCGGTAGCCGGTGGCCGGCTACCGGTGACCGGTTACCGAGGCCCGGTCACCTCTCTCTTTCCACAACGATCGTGTAATCCGAAGCCAGCGCGGCAATGGCTCCAATAGCCGCCCAGAACGGAAGCAGAACAGCTCCAACAACTCCCATCGTCAACGGGATCTCGAGCAGCACCTTGCCCGCTGAGTTCTTGATCGTAATCCGCCGTACATTGCCCTCGTGTACAATCTGCTTCACACGGTCGAGTAGATTCTTCCCCGAAACCTTGTGTTCTTCTGTCGGCATTAAGCCCTCCCGAGGTTAAGTAAACTACGTCGCCCGAGGTCCAGCGGTGTCATCACGAACGCTCAGCACTCTTCTTCTGATTATCGCAGCGGGCTGCACTGCAGCTGCTTCTCGAATCAGCAATGACACCGTGCCGGCCGGTGACTGGCCCGCGTACGGTCGCGATCCCGGCGGTGCCCGTTTCTCCCCGCTCACGGAGATCAACCGGACGAACGTCAGCGGCCTGCACGAGGTCTGGCGGTATCGCACGGGCGACGTCTCCGACGGCACCGTCTACCCGCGCAAGAGCACCTTCGAAGCAACGCCGATTCTTTTCGAGGGAACGCTCTACCTGAGCACGCCATTCAATCGAGTCATCGCACTCGATCCTGAGACGGGCGCGGAGCGCTGGACCTACGACTCGAAGATTGACCGCATGGTCAGATACGCCGAAGCGTTCGCCTCTCGCGGCGTGTCGGCATGGTCCGATCCCTCGGCGCAACCGAATGCAGCGTGCGCCCGCCGAATTTTCCTGCCGACGATCGATGCCCGCCTCATTGCACTCGACGCAGCAACTGGAAAGCCGTGTCAGGACTTCGCCGCAGGCGGAACGATCGACCTGACGCTCGATGTCGGCCCTGTCGCTAAAGGCGAGTACGGTGTCACGTCGCCGCCTGCCGTCGTCAGCGGCGTTGTAATCGTCGGATCATCGATGGGCGACAACCGCGGAGTGGACCTCGAGCGTGGAACCGTGCGCGCATTCGACGCGCGCACCGGAGCAAAGCGATGGAGCTGGGATCCGATTCCCCGCCGACGCGGTGACCCCGGCTCGGAGACATGGGATTCCACCGCAGCCACCCGCACCCGCGCCGCCAACGCCTGGGGCGTCCTCTCGGCCGATCCCGAACGCGACCTCGTGTTCATCCCGACAGGCAGTGCATCACCCGATTACTACGGCGGACTACGCCCCGGTAAGGATCTCTACGCCAACTCCGTAGTCGCGTTGCGCGCGTCAACCGGGCAGTTCGTCTGGGGATTCCAGGTAGTCCATCACGACTTATGGGACTACGACGTCGCAGCCTCACCCGCGTTGTTCACCTGGCGAGGTGACGGAAAGGAAACCCCCGCTGTCGCCGTCACGACGAAGCAGGGCCATCTGTTCGTTCTCGACCGCCTGACGGGCAAGCCACTTCTTCCCGTCGAGGAACGACCCGTACCGGCGAGCAAAGTCACAGGTGAATCCGCGTGGCCGAGTCAACCATTTCCCGTGGCGACTCCAAATCTCGTTGGAAGCACGGCGATGGCAGCCGACAGCGCCTGGGGCACAACACCTGAAGATCGCGCGGCCTGTCGCGCGATGATGGCAGGCACACGGTCCGAGGGAATCTTCACTCCGCCAAGCTACGAAGGGTCGGTTGTGTATCCCGGTTCCGTTGGCGGAACGAACTGGGGCGGCGCTTCCGTCGACACTGAAAAAGGTATTCTCGTCACCAGCGTCAACCGACTCGTTCAGGTCGTGCGCGTAATACCTCGCGACAACCTCCGGGCTGCGAGCGATTCCGGACGACGATTCGGAATCGAGTTCGCCAGCCAGCGCGGAACTCCGTACGGAATGAGTCGTCGCTTCCTTCTCAGCCCCAAAGGCGTTCCCTGCAATTCGCCACCGTGGGGTGAGCTCGTCGCCGTTGATCTGTCGAGCGGCGCAATCCGCTGGAAGGTACCACTTGGGATGATCCCGCCACTCGCCACAGTTCCCGGAAGCGATAAATGGGGATCGATTTCGCTCGGCGGCCCGATCACGACGGCTGGTGGAATCAGCTTCGTCGGAGGGACGATGGATGATTACATTCGCGCGTTCGATACACAGACCGGAGCCGAGCTTTGGAAGGGCAAGCTTCCGGCAGGCGGCCAGGCCACGCCGATGACGTATCGCTCGGCCAGCGGACGACAGATCGTCGTCATTGCCGCCGGAGGACACGGTGGACTTGGAACCACGCTAGGAGATTATGTCGTCGCATTTGCGCTGAGATAATTTCGCGCAAACGCTTCACGCCATTCGAGCGTCTAATGACAAGTGCCACGGTGGTGGACCGAGGCTTTGATGTCATGGATTGCAGCGCGCGGCGGATGATTTGAAGCTGGGATTGCGCGGCGGACTCGTTCTGCCGGTTCTCACCAGCTCTGCAATAGTTCTCGGAGCGCTTCTCCATCATTCCGCGTTGCGAAACGCCGTGACGGGTGTGACGCCACCTCAAGCGGAGCTGGTGCTGCCGCTGTTTTACGTGCTGTTCTCGCCGCTATCGCGTCTGCTCGATGCAATCGGGCTCCTCTCGGCGGAGCAACACGCGGCAACCGTGCTGACGGTGATAGGCTTCGCCGTCTTCCTCGCAGCCGTCCGTACACCCAAGGCGGGCCGTCGCCGGAGTGCATCCGTCGTAAAATCGGTGGCGATCGCAATCGGAGTTTTGGCGCTCCTCTATGCAGCTGTTGCTGCGCTTCCGCGACCCATGGCGGGAATCTCCGTCAGTGACAGGAATCTGGTCGTTGTGGACTTCCACTCGCACACGAACGCTTCACACGACACGCGGAAGAGCTTTTCACCCGAAGCGAACCGCATTTGGCACAAGCGTGGCGGATTCGATGCAGCCTACATATCAGATCACCGTTCGTTCGACGGTGCCGAGCTGGCTCGCAGCCGTAATCCGGCGCGCTCGGGAGACGGGGTCGTGCTGCTTAGTGCATACGAGGGTCGCTATCGCGGAACCTTCCAGATCTTCCTGGGCTTCACGCGCGCGGACAGCGCCACTCTGATGGATCGACGTCGCTGGCTGCTCACGGGCAAGCTATTGTCTGGTCGGCTGCCTTCAAGCGTTTTTGCGCTGCCAGGCCCTCTGGACGACCTGCAATCAGCGGCACGTGATAGCGCGCCCTACATCGTCGCGATCGAGATCAGCGACGGGTCACCCCGCGGGCTCGCGCAGGTGGATCGCGATCGCAAAGTCATAATTCGCCGAGCAGACTCGCTTGGGATCGCACTCGTATCGGGAACGAATAACCATGGCTGGGGGTGGCTCATTCCGGCCTGGACGCTGGTTGCTGTATCCAATTGGCGCGAGCTGCCGCCAGACTCGTTGGCCGCGGAAATCGACGCGGCACTGCGTACTGCGCCGCGAGCAGCAGTCAAAGTGGTCGAGCGCCGGCGGCCAACTTTTACGTCACCTCTCTCCCTGCCGCTCACGCTCCCCGTCGCAATGGGACAGATAATAGCTTCACTGACTGTAGCCGAACGTATCGTTTGGCTGGTGTGGGTCTGGGCGGCGTGGCTGCTTACGGGAGAGCTGAAACGGCGGCCCCGACGAGCTCAGTCTGCTCCAAATCTCGGCAGCTGATTACCAGCTTGACAGATAACGCGCTGACGCCATCGTGATCGTAGCGATGATGACAAGGACAGCAATAATGCGGAACGCTCTCCGGATTTGTCGCTGGTATGAATCCATCTCCGCCTTTTGTGCGTCGGTCGGCGGACCTCCCGACGCCTGAATTTTTCCGCCCAGCTCCATCATTTTTCTGCTCTGTCGTCCTACAACTCCGCCCCCAATCCCACCGGCAATGATTGCCGCAATCGCACCGACGCCGATCACCATCCCCATTTTGCTTCTCGCCCAGGCACCATCCGTCTCCATCGCAATCCACGCGTACATCGTGAGGCCCGAGAGAATCGTCAGCAGCATGCTCACGAGCAGGAAGAGCCGCAGCCGGTGACGGAACATCAGCTGCTGCATGAAAGCTCCACCGGATTCGCCGATTGCCTGCGCCGTTGGAAGAAGAAACCATGCAATGACCATCACGGTGCCGGCCCAGAAAACCCCGGAGATGATGTGAATCACTCGCAGCCCGATCATCATCACGGCGCCGTCGCTCACGTTGCTATCTCCGGAAGATTGTCATTGCCAGTCGGCGATGAACACGTTGGTCTCGCCAGCCTTGGCGGCATGTCGATTGGACGCCCATACCAGCTTCGTCCCGTCCGGACTGAACATCGGGAAACCGTCGAATGACTCGTCGAATGTGAGACGCTCGAGTCCTGTCCCATCGGGATTCACGAGGAAGAGATCGAAGTTTCCGCTTCGGGGAGCCAGATAATTGGACGAGAAGATTATACGCTTGCCGTCGGGCGTCCACGACGGGCCGAAGTTCGCGCCGCCGAGCCGGGTGATCTGTCGCTGGTCGGAGCCGTCGGCGTTCATTACGAACAGCTCGACCCTTGCAGGCCTTACCAGCCTCTGTGCCAGTAAATCCCGGTAAGCGCGCAGCTCCACTGAGTCTGTCGGATGATTCGCGCGATACACAATCCGCTTTCCGTCGGGCGACCACCACGCACCGCCGTCGTACCCGGGCGTGTTCGTGAGACGGCGAACGTCGCTGCCGTCAGCGTTCATCGTATAAATCTCGAGATCGCCGTCCTTCAGCGACGTGAAGACGATTCGCTTGCCGTCGGGTGAAAGCACGCCTTCGGCCGTGTACACGTTGTTGTGCGTCAATCGGCGACGATCGGAACCATCGCGGTTCACCGTATAGATGTCGTACCGGTCGAGCGGCCAGATGTAGCCCCGGGACGGATCAGGTTTTGGCGGGCAGATGGAATCGTGCGCCGTCGTGGAAGCAAAGAGGAGCCGCTGGTCGCCGGGGAAAAACCAGCCGCAGGTTGTCTTGCCCCGTCCATCCGAGATGCGACGCAGCTCGCTTCCGTCAACGCGCATGACATACTGCTGATCGCACGGATGGCCGTCGCGCGTGCTCTGCAGCGTCAGCCACTGTCCGTTATTGCTGAAATAAGCCTCGGCATTTTCGCCTCCGAATGTGACCTGGCGAATTGCCCGAAAATGATTTTCCCCCTGAGCGGCCTGCACCAGACGCGGAGAGACACCAGATCCGGCAGAGCCGTCCGGCAGCGATGCAGCCGGCGGTGCGTTGCGGCTGCAGCTGAGCAGTGCCAGAGAGCCGATGATTGATGAAAGGAGACGTCGATTCATGGTGACGTAAACTTAGCCGCACTCCCAAGCCTGTCGAAGCGGACGCTGTACCCCTTTTTAGTTGTTCTCTGCGCCTCTGCGGCGGGTTTTTTAGTTCTCGTCAGTTCCGAGCTCGTCCCCGCGCATGTGATGATCGCCCCAAACGTCGCTCTCGAACACATTGGCGTGGACCATCCAGCCGAGCACCTCTTCGTGGAAGCGGCCGCCGGCTAAGTCACACTCTTCCCGCGTGCTGACGCCGAGTGGCCCGAATACCGGGCGGCCGTTATTAACTTCCGTCCACCGCGAGCGGGACCCGAGCTTCGGAACGCACCAGTTCACGTGCTTGTGCCACTGCGTAATGCTCGTTGGAACCCTTTGGTCGAGCTCGGCGACCGAGTATCGCTTCGGAGCGGTGTACATGGCCCCGATCAGAACGAAGTTCCCCCGCGGGTCCCTTCTATATAGTAGTGACGTCGGCTTCGCTGGATTGAAGCGGAACTGATTCTCGATCGCCCAGAGTCCCTTCGTGAAGTGATACACGCGCTGGTTCTTGATCTGCGGGGCGAACATCTTGAATCCATCGGCTTCCGCACTCTTCACGTTACGATACTTGTCGATCGCTACCCGGAGCCCGGCCACAATCGCCGCAGCGCGAATGGAGTCCTCGGCCGTAGCAGGACGAAGAGGCGTCATTTCCATGTGCGCTGCCATTGCCCGCGCGTCCGCATCATTCATGACCGTGCTGCCCCCAGCTGCTCCATCCGAGGTGGTATGAGTATGCTGAGCGGTGGCCGTCCCGGCCGCCAGCACGAACGAGACGAATACAGCATTGAAGACGAATCGCATGATTATCGCTCCGCAGTCCGTAGTGTACTTACGCAGTCCGCAGTTCTCTTGTTCCGCGTTACGACGAGTTTGAGCCATAACGACCCACGAGCCGCTCAACAGCCCCTGCCACGGCCTCAACGGGAAGCCCCTGAATCCCATTCCCGTCCCAGAAAATGTTCTCTCCAGGAATGTTGTAGGGCGCATACGGATGATGCTCCCGTTTGAGCAGCACCACGGCCGGTTTCCTGAATGCCGAAGCGGCGTGCGAGATGCTCGTATCGGGGGTAAACACCATGTCCGAGGTGCCAACGAGCGCCAGAGCGTCGCGAAGACGTGGAGTTGCAACAGCCAGGGAGTTCACTTGTCGAGCGACGTCGCTCACTTGATTCCATTCCTTTGGCAATCCAATCACGATGATCGGAAGAGTTGGCGACTGCTTCCGCGCTCGCGAGAGCACCTCCACGAATCTCACATCCGGCCACCGTCGCTTCTCCTCCGACGCTGAGAGATTTACGAGCAGCCTGCCGCCCCGATGCGGCGGCGCCGCAACCGGCGAGGCTGGCACAGCTTCCCCGGCTTTTGTCCAATGAGCCTCCGCGGCCAGGCGCTCCGCATCAGATAGGAAAATCTCCGGCTGCCAATCCACCGCAGCGGGATGGACGCCGAACGGTAGGGCCAGAGATTTCGAGCCTTCGATATACGGAGTCGACCGATCATACCCCTGTACGGGAACGTTGTAGATGAGATCGTTGTTTCCACCTCCGACACCAATGCGGTAGGGCGCACGGGCCGCGAGCATGAGCATCGGGGTAGACGTGAACACGCGCGGGTTGTTAATGCGCCCATCGACAATCACATCGTAATGCTCCGACCGAAGCTGACGCATGAGCTTGAGGTAGCTCGACCATGACCCGCGATCAAGAATGAAAACCCTGCCGACGTGAGGGTTTCCATCGAGCACCGGTCTCGTCGCCGGGTTCGCGATGACATCCACCTTGCCCGAATTGGAAGCGTTCGCCAGAATGCGTATCAGCCCCGTCGCCATGATCATGTCCCCAATGCGCTCGTACCGAACGAACAGGGTTCGCAGCGGGCGGGCATCGAAGCTCGTACTGTCCACGCCCCGTGGACCTGGAAGCGCGCGCCCAATCGCCCGCATCCAGGATGAGCGCCACGCGCGCTCAACCCGTTTCAGGTCCACCTGTAAACGGAAGCTCGAGAAGCTTGCGTGACGGCTGCGGATCGAGGGTCTGGAAAACCTGAACACGATCGATCAGCACGGACGCGAGCACACGAAGCGTAAGGAGCTCACGCGCCGTGTCGGCCGTGAGCGTTGGGTACAGACTCAGCGTGCAATGCGGGCTGAACGTAAATCGTGCTCGGCCGAACGGTAATCCGCTGGCGGCGAGTCGGTCGTGGAATACGCGCAGCGGTCCGTGAGGGTCGAGGGGAAGAACCACGATCTCCGTCTGCATGAATCTCATCGGTGGACCGAAGCGCAGCGTTATGGGCGGAGTAGTCGATGTAATCGGAGCGAGCCTTTCCCAGAGCTCGACAGTCGTGACAGATCCGGAAATCGGGCCGACTCCCGAGGAGCCCGTAATCGTGACGTGCGGTGCCTTGTACCTGGCAAGACGAGGATCGAACCGCTCGTTGATCGCCTTGATCTGCTCACCGGCTTCGCCTCCGACCTCCGCGATGATGAAGATCCCGTTGAGCAACACGCGCTAGTAAACGACTGTCGAAAGCGTCGGGATCCAGCCGCCTCCATTCACGTGCATCACTCCC
>JALYJX010000004.1 GCA_030775065.1 Gemmatimonadota bacterium
CCGCCAAGCTGAACGACGTGGCTTCCGATCCGTATTCCGAATTCCCGGAGTAGTCTTCGACATATGGCTCCGGCGGCAACACGGGCTGTCGTCTCGCGCGCTGAAGCTCGCTCCAGCACGTCGCGCGCGTCGTCGCGATCGTACTTGAGCATGCCGGCGAGATCGGCGTGTCCGGGACGCGGCCGCGTCACCGCGCGCTTTCGCGGAGCCGTTTCGCCGCCAGCCGATGGCGCATCCGGTGCCGCATCCATGATCTCGCGCCAGTTCTCCCAGTCGCGATTGCGAATCATCATCGCGATCGGTGAGCCAATGGTGAAACCTGCTCGCACGCCGGAAAGGAATTCCACCCCGTCCCGCTCGATCTGCATGCGCCGCCCGCGACCGTAGCCCTGCTGGCGTCGGGCGAGATCGCTGTCGACGTCGGATACCACCAGCGGGAGACCGGCCGGCGCACCCTCCAGGATCGAAATGAGCGCTGGCCCGTGGGACTCGCCGGCGGTGGTGAATCGAAGCATTCCTTTTTTTCTCCTGGCGGCCGCCTGCAACGCAGAAGCCCGGCGTTTCAGCCGGGCTCGCGTTCACTTGATCAACAAAGCTCGATGAGCGCTCGACCGGCGTCCCGCAGCCGGTCGAGCGGCGCGCCTATGGACAAGTCGTCGTAAACGTATCCGGGAGAGTCACGATCACAACCCCTCCCCTTGTCGCGCCTACCACCACCAGCTGGCCTGTCGATGCGCGGTATGCCGCCTTGATTGGCCCGATGATCGGATCTCTGATGGGAACGCTGCCCACTCTCCTGTAGCAGTAGCTGTCGAACATCTCGATGACCGGCTCGGCCGACGCGGCGAATACGAGCCGAGTTGAGAGCGGGAACGAATTGGGTCCGCTGTTGGTTGGATGGAAATCCAGACCGGCGTTGCTTGTGGTAGTCCCTAGAATCCCCTGGAGCCTTAGCGCCGGGTTGAGGAGGTAGGTGGAGTCGGCTCGAATTCCAGAAAGTGAGCCGTCGAAATTGATGGCCACGCCCTGCACTTTCGCGAAGCTGTTGGCAACGAAGTCGCTTACATCCTGCGCCGGCGAAATGCCTCTGTCCATCACCGGGAACGAAAGAGTTCCGATGCTGCCGTCGATCAAGCGCACCTGGCTGATGAACCCGCGACCGACCTCGAACGACATTGCGCGAGTTCCGAAAACGGGACCGCCCTCTCCGTACGCAGCGCGGCGGAAGTTGCCCGAGTTGCGAACGAAAGTGGTGTCGCGGAATGCCAGCTCCGTTGGGTCGACGACTATCGAATAGTTATCGACTCGCGTGCCGGATGTGACTTTCTGCATGTAGGGCACGAGGACAGTCTCGACGCCGGTATTGCCGTCGTACCGAAGGACCTCGAGCGTATCCGAGCTGTTGGCCGCCTGGCCTACTGCCTGCTCGAAGAAGAAGTGGGAAGTTCCACGCGAGATGTTTTCCCACCGCAGCGTGCCATTGTTCTTCGCGAAAGGCTCGCTCTGTCCCGGAGTAGGCGTCGTCGAGTAGGTGACGACGATCTCTCCGCACGCCACGCCCGTTCCGTCGCATGTTGCGCCGATAAACTGCGGCCGATCGCTGAAGTCGTACTTCGTGCGCTCCTGAACGTTGAAGCCCGCCGGCGTCTTTTTCGACGTTACGCTGAACGCGATGATGTTCGGCAGCTGGTAGCGGAATACTTCTCGTCCGCTGCCGGCAGCGTTCAGGTTGACGTAGCTGATGTCAGTGCCGCCGGAGTTCGCCACGAGCAGGGTGTCGGCCATGGTGCCGTTGTGATCGCGCGGCCAGGCAGCGATGCCCCACGGCCGCGAGCCGACGACGATCGGCGATTTGAACGATGAGTCAGTCAGACTGAAAACCTCCAGCTGATTGCGCTCGATGTTCGTGAAGTACAGCCGGTCCGTTCGCGGGTGATAGAGCGCGTCGGCAACGGTTCCTCCGAGCGGCAGCGATCTGGTGGACCCGGCGACGATTGTCACCGTGTCGACGCGATCGGTTCCGCCGGACAGCTTTGCGTAGACACGCACGTTGTTGGAGTTCCGCGCGAAAGCCTGGATGAAGACCTGCGTCGGGAAAACCGAATAAGGCAGCTCGAGATCGAACGTCTTGAGCTGCGAGGTGATGCTGCCGTTCGAGACAACCGAGTCTCGGGCATCGATCGCGCCGCCCACAGTCCTGCGCACTTCGTAGCCGAGCACAGTGATGCCGGTTTGATCGCTCGCCTCGACGTGCAGCGTGTCGTTCACTTCCATTCTCGTCGTATGACTGAGCGTCACGACAGGCGTGGAGTTGATCGCGGCAAGCGGCTGAACGTTGAGCACGAGCGGCGGTCCAAGCGTGCGCTGGCCGAGCGAATCGATCACGAAAGGAACGACCGATACCGAGCCTGTCGGAGCACTTGCCGGTATCGCAATCGTGTCGAGCACCGCTACGGAGTCGCTGAGCGGGCTGGAATACACGACGGAGTCCACGAGCGACACCGTTCCTGTCGCGCGGAAGCCGACGGACCGCACTTTGACCGCGGAGCGCGCGCTGAGTGAGACGATTATGGATTTCCCGACGACGGCAACGGTGCCGCTGGCCGGACTCGTGAACTGGACCTCGGCTGGAGCTACGTTGCCGATTGTAAGCCTGAGTGTGTCGATTGGCGAGCGATTGAGCGCTCCGTCCACGGCCTGCGCGGTGACCAGCACGGGCGTTCCTTTCGGGATGCTTCGCGGAACCGATACCGAGAACGGAATCGAGGCGTCGGTGTGCGCGCTCGTGAACGTGGAGTCGAAGCTGTAGTTGAGGCCGCCCGAGACCTTGATGGAAATTGTCTTGAGCCCGAGGTTGTCTTTCGCGTCGACCTGGAATGCGATGACGGTGTCGACCGAGGTGCCACCCCTGGACAGGGCAACGGACGGGGGCGACTGGTCGCTGAGCGTGTTGGTGGTGGAAGTCGACTCTCCGCACGCACCGGCAATGACGACGAGCGCCGTTGCGGCAGCGAGCGAGGCGAGAAGTCGGCGCCTGGTCATATGAGTCGGCATCGGCGGCTACTGTCTGACGGGGGCGGGATTGCGCGAGAGCACGCGGTCGCCATCGTCGATGATGTGCGGCGTCACGAGAATCAGTAGATCGCGCTTCTGCTCGGATGTGCGGGTGACGCCGAAAAGGCGGCCGATGATCGGAAGATCGACCAGCAGCGGTATGCCCGACTTCGAGCTTGTCACCTGCGTCACGGTCAGTCCACCGATAACGGCGGTCTCGCCGTCGCCGACGAGGAGCTGGTTGTCGGCGCGCTGTTTCCCGAAGATGAAGCCAACGTCGGAGGATGCGAGCTGCGCATCGGAATTCTCGGCGTGCAGCTTGAGCAGGATCTGTCGGTTATTCGTGATGTGCGGCGTGACACTCAGGATTATTCCCACTTCCTTGAGCTGAACGGTGGCGCGTGGAACCTGGTTAGCCTGTTGGTTGCCACCCGGCTGCCCCTGCGTGCTCAGATCGAGAACGCGGATTGGAATCTCCTGTCCGACTAGAATCTCCGCTTTCCGGTTGTCGAGCGTCACGATGCTCGGCTCGGCCTGCATGTCCGCCAGCCGTACTTCCTGCAGAGCGTCCAGGAAGGTTGTCAGCTGGAACTTCCCGAGAGCGGCGGAGAAGATGAGCTTGAGCGCCGGATTGACCACACGGGCATTTGCGTTGGCAATCGCCGAGAGAGCGTTCCCACCGAGGAGAATACGGTCGCCATTGATCGGCGAGCCGCCGCCGAACGAATCGGGAACTCCGTCGCCATTGGTGTCTACGGGCTTGAGCGTCGATGGATCGATTCGCGGAGCCAGCTGACCGAAGAACTGATCGGTGCCGGTGCCAAGGTCGTACGAGATTCCAAGCTCCTCTATGTCGGTGCGATTCACGAAGATGATCTTCGCCTTGATTGCGACCTGGGGAGTGCGGACGTCGAGACTCTTCACGTACGAGAGCAGATCCGACATTCGTGACGGTGTCTCGGTGATGAGCAGCGTGTTCGTCGCCGTGTCAGCCGCGACGGCGCCGCGGGTGTAGCAGCTGGTACGGGTGTTCTGCGGCGCCTCGGGCACTCCGCCCGGTGTGCAATCCCTGGCGAGCAAACCGGTGAGCGTCCCGACGAGCGACGCGGCGCTTGCGTAGTTCACCGCAACGAGCTGCGTGGTGACGGGCTCGGACTGCTGCTTTGCGGCGATGTTTCTGTAGCTGTCGACCGTGATGATTCCGCTCAGCGCGTCTTCTGCCGCGGCAAGGCCCTGGCCCTGCAGAATTGCGCGGAGTGCGACGTCCCAGGGCTGGTTCTTGATTTCTGCAGTAATGTTTCCGGCGACATCCTTGCCGACTACGATCGTGCGCCCGGAGAATGATGCGAAGGCGGCGATTACGTCGCGGATGTCCGCGTCCTGATACGTGACGGTTATGCGCGGCTGCTCGGACATGACTGTCGCCGTACCGAGGCGATTCGACGCATTGGCGCGATCGTAAGCCGAGCTGCTCGAGGTGATGTTTGGATCGGGTGAGGCGCTGTTGACCGGCTCATCGGCATGGGCAGGCTCAGCCGCACTACTATAGGTATCGGTCTCGGCTGGCGTGGCCTGAGCGGTCCGGGCTGCGGGAGCGGCGGCCGACGTTGAGCTTGCAGCACGAGCCGCGCGGGCAGCGACATCGGACGAGTACCAGGCGGCGAAGGTTCCGGCCGAGCCGGAAACAGCTACGCGAACTTCTCCGTTGGAGCGCGAGACTTCGTACGGGTGTGCCGCATCCATCTCGATTACGACGCGTACGACACCCGGCTTGAACTGCGCTGCACGGATGTTCGTAACGCCGCCGCGCATCACGCGGTCGTAGCGCGGTGCCATATCCAGCGTGGCGCCCTTGAGATCTACGACGATGCGGAAGGGAGCCTCGAGCATGAAATCGTCAACCTCGATTGACGCATCGACGCCGATGACTACCTGCGCCCGCCCGGCGTTGGGAACCACGCTGACGGCGCGAACCGTCACGGTATTCCCGATCGCGGGACCCGCTGCATATCCGCTCGCCCACTCCGCTGTCAGCGAGCCGGCCGCCGACAGCAGGACCACGAAAGCGGAAGTGATGGGCAAGAGCTGCTTCATTGCGTCCTCGCTTTGGTTGAATCATTCATCGCCAGTGTCTCCTGGCGGCTGTAGCCGAACTCCTCGATGCCGAATGTCACCGACTTCTGGCGTATTGCGGCGACGCGCATGCGGCCGATCTCCTGGCCGACCTTCACCCGGTACTGCTCCTTCGATGTGACATCGCGCAGAACGGCAACCGAGTTGCGTCCAAGGGGATCGAGAGCAACGGCAACGAGCTTCAGATCCTGGAAGACCGGACGCAGCTCACCGTTATTCATGAGCGAGACGAACGGGTCGCGGCGGCCGGTGCCCTGATAGGCGTAGGTCTCTCGCGAGATGAGCTGCGGGTTTGCTTCGCTCGTTGCAGCCGACGACGAGGCCGGCGCCACTGGCGGGACAACGGTTGGGGCGACCGGCTTGGGAAGCGGGGCGGCCGCCACCCGCACCGGTGCCCGAGCGCCGGTAGTTTGCGCTGTCGCTGCAACCGCGAGCGCTACGACGACCATGGCGACCGCGACGCAGGCGATGAGACTGCTTCGATTGACCGTCATTCCTTGTTCTCCTGGTCGGCTGCTCCATCGGGTGGTTCGGCCGTGTGAGCTATGTATGTCTGAATCTGGAAGTCGCTATCGAGCAGCAGCTCATCCTTCTTCTGAATCCTGATCTTTCCTTTTTCCTGCGGTGCGAGCGGCTTCAGCGTCAGAGCCACTGGCGCGATGATTCGGTTGAGAGATCCGACGTTGGTGAGAAATGCTGCAATGTCGTGGTAGCTGCCGGTGACGGAGAGCTTGTACCGGTAGGTGTCGAACTGCTCGCCCACGAGCACCGGCATCGGCTCTACAGAAGAGAGGTCGAGTCCGACTCTGCGCGCTGCGGTCGATACGTTCTCGAGCAGCGCCGGAACTTCGTTGGTCGTCGGAACGACCTGTCTGAGCACTGCAAGCTCGGCCGCGAACTGCACCGCTTCCGCGCGCATCTTCGCGAGCGAGCCTGCAGTGACCTCGGACCTGACCTTGGCATTCCGCGCCTCGAGCACATCGACGTGCTGCTCGATTGCCGCGAGGCGATCGCGCTTCGGCAGATAGAGGAAGTAGGCGTACGCGCCGGCGAGTGCGACGGAAAGCACCGCGGCGCTGATGAGCATCTGATCGCGCTTCGAGAGATTCGCGCCAATTGCCATGTCAGTTTCCTCCGGCGGAGAGGGACACCGACTTGATCAGATACGGCGGCGGAACCTGCGATTCCGCCTCGAGCTGGAACTCGGTGACTTCCTTGCCGTCCGCCGTGACCATGTCGGACCGCGTGAGCTGCACGTTCTGAATGAACGGCGATGCTTCGAGCGTCTTCATGAAGAGCGTAAGCGCCTGGATATCGACCGTCTGGCCGACAACCCTGAATTTCGTTGCGCGCGATGCGATCGCGAGCACGGAGTCGGCGCGGGACTTTCTGGTCTTTGCATCTGCCGGCTTCTCCTTGCCGCCCTTCTGCGCGGCAAGCGCCTTTGCTGCCGTCGCGCTGTCAGTCGCGACAGAGGTGGGCGGAGTGCTCGTCTGCGTGACCGTACGAAGCCAGGTGTAGGCCGGCAATGCGCTCGAGATTTCGTCGAGCAGGTGCGGCCACAGATAGCGGCTGGCATCGATGGACTTGATGATCGCCACCTGCTGGTAGAGTGAATCCCGGGCGGCTTCGGCCTTTGCCTTTGCGGCGAGCACGACCTTGAAGCGCGTGGAGTCCTCCAATGCCTTTCGCTCACGCTCGACGAGGGTGCGCTCCCTCGACTGCTGTCCCATGAACAGCAGCGCGACCGTCAGCACCACGACGCTCACCGTCCCGACTGCACCGAGGAGAAACTTGTCCTTGACCCCCGAAGTCGCGCGCGAGGCGAACCCGCCGAAGTCGAATCCGGCACTGCCCTCAGACTTGCCGCCGGCACCCGGAAGAAGATTGACCTTGATCATGTCAGATGTGCGTTTGGCCGGTTACTGGCGGAGAGCAAGACCGATGGGGAGCATCAACAGCGGCGCCACCTCATCGGTAGAGAGTGAGGCCAGCGCGCCATTCCGGACACTGAGGCGAGCCAGCGGATTTGCATGCTCGACGGGAATGCCGAGTCTCGTGCCGAGAATCTCGGCGAGGCCCGGCGTGCGAGAGCCGCCACCACACAGATAGACGGCCCGCACCTGAGCGACTGCTTTCGCGGTCGAGAGAAATGCGGCACCACGCTCCACGCTCACGGCGATCTCTTCGGCACGCTGCTGAAGAATCGAATCGAGGTTCGGAGAGCGATCGAAACCGCGAATCATCGCTTCGGAGTCTTTCGCCGAAACGGCGTGCTGGCGCTGAAGATCCTCGCTGAAACGGCGGGTTCCGAGTGGGAGCTCACGCGTCAGCAGTGGAACCCCGCTGTCCATGATGTTCACGTTGGTCACTTCATGGCCGACGTTTACGAGCCCGACGAGACCCTTCATCGCTTCCGGATAGTTCACCTCGAACGCATTGTGCAGCGCAAAGGCGTCGACATCGACGATTGTCGGAGTGACCCCGGCCTCGGCAAGAATGCGGAGCTTTGAATCGATCAGATCTCTCTTGGCGGCCACGAGGAGCACGTTCATCTGGTCGGAGGTCCGGTCTGAATCGAGGATCTGAAAATCGAGCTCCACCGACTCGACGTCGGGCACGTGCTGCTCGGCTTCCCAGCGCATGAGCTCGCGGGCCTGCTTCTCCTTTACGCGCTCGGTCTGGATCTTCTTGATGATGACGTCGCGCCCGCCGACGGCGGTGACGACGTGCTTCGATTTCGCGTCGGCTGCGTCCAGCGACACACGTATCGCGTCGGCGACGATGCCGGGATCCATGACCTCACCCTCCACGATTGCGTCGGGAGGGAGCGATGTAATGGCGACCCTGGCAAGCTCAGGCCCGCTGCTGCCATGATCGACAACGGCGACCTTGATGAGGCCTGAACCAACGTCGAGGCCCACTGTCGTCTTCCTGCGACTAAATAGCGGCATGATGTCCTGGGTAGGAGACCGCAAGGGATTGCACCTCAACACGATTCACCGGGCGGTGAGGTAACAGCTTCAGGCCGCTTTCAGTACAGCTCACTCCACGCTTGCCCGGTTACACGGAATGGCGGATTGACAGGCGCCCCATCGCGTACCGTGCGCACAAGCACCCCTACCCTGCGGCGAAGTGCGGTCGCGTCAGCCGAGCGCAGTCTGCTATCTGCCGTGACGAAATAGAGGGCCGTGTCGAGCCTCGTGACAAACACGTCACTTTCCAGCAGACCTCGCGACAGCGTAGACAACCGCTGTGTCTCTCCAGCGCTCATCGAGTCCCGCGCTGACGCATTCCAGCTCTCGAGAGCCCTCGCGGCTGCATACTCCGCGTACGAGAACGCCTGCTGGTCACGCAGCTGGTTGCGAGCGACAACAAGCTCCTGGCCGCTGGCGAAGAACGCGCCCGTGATGATCAGCGCGATTATCACAAGCGCGACCAGCGCGGCAACCAGAATGAAGCCTCGGCGATGCGCGCTCACCGGGCGCGGTTCCGAGGAGAAACGCTAACTACTGCAGAGTCGCGGTACCGGATGCGGGCGTCCCCTGCAAGCGCGACTGCGCGGGCTGTACTCCCGCGCAACACTATGTCGATTCGTGCTGTCAGCACGGAGAGCGATTCATCCCTGATCTCGTCGCCGCTCGCGTCGAAGTAGCGAAAAACAAGACCTGCTTCCGGATCGCCCGAGCCCTTGTAAGGGAGATAGGGGCCACTGATCGGCTGGATGGTTCCGCATGAAGGTGGCCCTTCAGCGTTGCAGCGACGATAGCCCAGGTACCACTGCCCACCCGAAGCGTAGAGACTGTAGCGCCCCCGGCGAATGAATCGTACAGGAGCGCCCTTCCGAATGCCTGTGCCGGGATTGGCCGTGAGCATGAGCGCGTATCCACGCTGGCCACCGGCAACGTCAGAGGACGAAGTGAATCCGGTTGACGGTGGGCACGACGTCGCGAGCGAGCGCGTGGAAAACGCCGCGATCCGCGTTTCCACCCACCGCGCTGAATCGGGAGCGCCGCCCGGCATTGCATAGATCAGCGCGATGTCGCCGGTGTCGGGGGACACAAGAAGCGATGTGAGCGTCGCGCCACTCGAGAGCGTAGCCGGCGGAAGAAACAAGGTTGAGCCTGCCGGCATTTCGCAGAGCACCGAGCTGCCAACCGTGCTGAAGAATTCCACCGCGGTGTCTGTCATCACCGGGAGGCCGTAGCGCTCGATGGCGGCGCCGCGGATGTCCGATGTCAGAACATCCGCTCCATCGCGCAGCTGACCTCTCACCTGAAGCATCTGCGAGGCCGAGCTGTAAAAACGTTCCTGCCTGCTCAGCGTCACCATCAGAGTTGTGCCGATGATTGCGGCGATTGCCGTCGCGACAACCATTTCAATGAGGGTGAATCCCGCAGCTCGCCGGCTCATGGGCATGGCGCAGCGGTGAGAAAGTCGTCGCTGCGCGTACCGCGACTTGTTGGATACGACACTCGCTGGCTCAGCTCGGCTGAGACCACGCCGGCCGAGACGACCCAGTCGGAGCGCACTCCACGAGCTGTCTCGGTTCCGCTCGCCAGGGAGCCGCATGTTGACGCCATCGACGCTTCGGCGCGACTCCGCGCCATAGTGACTCCCGAAGAGCGTCGCGCTGCTTCTGACATTCGGCGCGCAGTCACAGCAGCGGAGCCTGCGAGCGCAAGGGCGCCTGCCGCGAGAATGACAATGGCTACGACGACTTCGATCAGCGTGAATCCGCGCTGCGATTCTCTGTTCATGCGCGGACAGTATCGTCTCGCAACTGTCTGCGCGGCATCTTCACATTGAGAGAATCATCGAATCAATGCGGGCCTTATCCGTTCAATCGCTGGATCCGTTCGCCACAATAGAAAGGCGGCCATCTGGCCGCCCTTTCCTGCACTTCGGGGGGCGAGTCAGCCCACGATCGCGAGGATCGTGGGCCGCCCATTCCCCTCAAGACTACGCGATCAGGTGCAGGTAATCAGACCGTTGACCGAAGACGAGCAGGTCTTGGTGGTGAGCGAGTGCGTCGCAATCGCTGACCAGCCAGCCGGCGGACCGGCAACTGCGGTCGCTGCCATCGTCACGTTCTGTGACGCCGTGAAGCCCTGCGCCGAGCCGTTGCCCGAGAAGTACGTGCCGGCACTGTCGGCGGCATAGCTCTCTTCGTACGTGGCGAGGTTGCGAAGGTCAGCCTTCATCGATGCGAGGTAGGCCTTCTCCTTGGTGTTCGCGAACTTCGGGATCGCGATCGCGGCAAGAATGCCGATGATGACGACGACGATCAGAAGCTCGATCAGCGTGAAACCCTTTTTGTTGCGGACCATTTGTCTATCTCCTTGAGAGGAATCGGTGTTGAATCCGTCGAAAGGACGAAGGGGCCCAAAAAAGGCAACTCAGGATTTCGGATTATTTCCCTTGCTTACATTCGCGAGACTGTCGGCAACGGCGACAACCCTCAGCAGATTGGCATCGGCCGCCGAGGATTTCAGTCCGTCATGCGCGAGGGATCTGGCTTCGTCGAGCTTGCCCAGCTGCAACAGGCAAACAGACGCGTTGAAGCGCAGATCCGGCAGCGTCGGGTTGATGTCCAGCGCTTTTCGATACATCCCCATTGCGCGCGGACACTGATTTGCCATGCGAAAGCGATCAGCGGCAAACGAGAGAAGCCCCGGGTCGTTTCGCTTTCCAAGCACGACGGCGAGCAGCATCTCCTCCAGACCTTCCCGCGTCTGGCCGGCGTTGGTGAGATGCTCGGCGAGCGTCCAGTGCGCGCGATAGCTCGTGGGTACGTCGAGCACCGTTTGACGAAAGAGTCGTTCGTTGTCGTGCCAGACGCGATTTCGCGTTGAGCTGCGCGCGATGCCGGCCGCGAGCAGCACGGCAACCAAAGCAGCCGGAGCAAAGCGGGCGAGACCTCCCCGCTCTGTCATCGCTCGCGCGAAATGCACAACGGCGATGCCCGCGCAGATGGCGATTCCCGCGCTCGCCAGGAAAAGGGCCCGTTCGGCGAGAATGAACCCGGTGACGACGATGAGGTTGCTCGGAATGAGAAGCGCTACGCCCGCCCACAGAATTCCGAATGTCGCCGCCGGAATCGAGCGTCGCAGCTGCCACGCAATGGCCGCCGCACCGACGAGCACGAAAAGACCGGGCAGCATTGTCGAATCGAACGATGTCGCTGCTTCTATGCGGCGCGAGGAGTAATCCGCGGACATGCTCGCTGGCCACACCAGGAGACGTACCCATTCCATGGATACGCGAAGCATCGTGAGCACGCGCGTGAGGAGAGTTGCGTCGAACAGCAGCGCATTCGGCCCGGCCTGTCCCACGCGGCCTACGACGAGCGTCCTCACAAAAACGAACAGGCAGCCGGCGACAGCGAGTGCAACGAACAGCGGCCACAGCTGGCGCGCCCGCTCACGCAGGCGTTCGCTCTCGTTCACCAGAGTGACCTCCGCAGCCAGAAGAAGCCCCGGAAGAACGATCGCATGCTCCTTGAACATGCACGCGGCGAAGTACAGTAGCGCCTGTAAAGCGATCTCGAGCGGCCGCAGCGGCCCGGCGCGGCGAGCACGGATATACCGCGCGACCGAAACGAAAACGATCAGCCCCACCCAGAGCTCCGCCTGACCCACGACGTTTGCAACGACCTCGACGTGAAGCGGATGCACCGCGAAAAGCGCCGCCGCCACGAACGCGGCCACAGGCGACACTATCAGAAGCGCGAGGCGGTAGAGAGCGACCGCCACTGCGGCGTAGAGGACAATGTTTACCATATGGAACGGAAGCGGCGACCCACGGCCGATTGCCCACTCGAGCGAGAACGCGACTGCGGTGAGAGGTCGGTAAAGGCTCGCCCCTTCTTCCGGAGGCCAGTAAGTGTGGCCAAACAAACGCCAGGCGTCGCTCAGCGAGTGAAGCCGCTGATTCTCGAAGATGATGTGGACGTCATCGAGCGCGAATCCGTTGCTGATCCCCGTGAGCGATGCGAGGATTGCGAGGACTGCTATCGCGGCCCAGGCTGCGGACTGCGCGCGGCTCTGGCCCGGCTGGTTCGTTTGCGCATCGCTCACGCCTCGACCCCGAACCTTGTCAGCTTGCGATAAAGGGTCGACGGATCGATGCCAAGCGTCTCTGCAGCTTTTGATTTGTTCCCGCCTTCGCTCCCGAGGACCCACATGATGTAGGCGCGCTCGATCGCATCGAGCGAAGGATTTCGCGTCACTCTCTCGGTCACGAACGGCTCCGCCTTTCGCTGGCGGATCCGGTCGGGCAGTGAAGCGGGAGTTATCTCCCCGTTCGACGCGAGTATCACGGCGCGCTCCACCGCGTTCTCCAGCTCACGTACGTTGCCCGGCCACGAATACGACTGGAGCTGCGCGGCTGCCTCTTCGTTCAGAGTCTTGGGCTCCTCGGCGCGGGCGAGCGCAATCTGTTGCAGGAACGCTTCGGCCAGAGCCGGAATGTCCTCGCGGCGCTCGCGAAGTGGAGGAATGTCGATGGCGATGACGTTCAGACGATAGAAGAGATCGCTCCGGAAATTTCCGCGCGCGATTTCCTGGTCGAGGTCCCGATTTGTTGCGGCGATGATTCGCGTGTCGATCGGAATCGGCTCGGTTGCACCGACAGGTATCACTTCGCGATGCTGGAGAACGCGAAGCAGCTTCACCTGCGTGGCCGGAGTTGTCTCGCCGATCTCGTCGAGGAAGAAACTTCCGGATTCGGCAGCCGCGAACAATCCGGACTTGTCTTTCACTGCGCCCGTGAACGAGCCCTTCACGTGGCCGAACAGCTCGCTCTCGAGCAGGCTCTCCGGCAGCGCGCCGCAGTTTATGGAAACGAACGCCTTGGTCGAGCGCTTCGAGAGCTCGTGAATGTATCTGGCGACAATGCCCTTTCCGGTTCCGGACTCGCCCTGAAGCAGAACGGTGGAATCGGTCTGCGCCACAGTTTCCGCGACGTGGAGGAGGTCCAGCCACGCCCGGTTGGTACCGATGGGCTTGCCGACCTTGTCGCGCCGCTTGATCTCCTGCTTGAGAACCCTGTTCTCGACCTTGAGCTTGCGATGATCGACGGCCCGCCTCACGATCGCGACGAGCTCGTCGTTGCGGAATGGCTTCTGGACGTAATGGAACGCGCCCTGATTCACTGCCTGGATCGCGGACTGCAACGACGCCTGGGCTGTCATCAGGATTACTGGAACGTCAGGATCCTGCTCCCGCGCTGCAGCGAGCACGTCGAGACCCCCGACGGCAGGCATGCGGATGTCGCAGAGAACGACGTTCGGCTTCAGCGCGGCGATCTGCTCGAGACCCTGTCGGCCGCCAAATGCAACGTGCGCCGCGAACCCCTCGTTCTTGAGGAGGATGCGCAGCGTATCGACTATTCCCGACTCGTCGTCGATGATGAGGACGGTCGGCCGCGTCTCCGTGCTTTCGCTCATTTACGTACCGGATCACCGGCTTTTTGGCAGTACGAGCGTGAAGCGGGTTTCCTCTCCGGGAGCGCTCACAATTACGAAACCGCCATGTGCTTCTGCCGCGCGCTGAACGATGGAAAGTCCAAGCCCGCTGCCCCCCGGCTTACTGGTGACGAAGGGATCGAACAGTCGGTCACGAATATCCGGATGAACGCCGGCGCCACGATCGCTTACCAGCACCGCAAATGCGCCGCGCTCGAACTCGCTGCGTCCTTCGGGAAGCTGGTGTCTCGCGAGCTCGCCACCCTCTATCCTGACCTCGCTGTTCGGGGGCGCGGCCTGCACGGCGTTGAGGAGAAGATTCCAGACGGCGCGATGCAGAAGATCCTCGTCGCCTTCCATCATGAGCGGTGTCTTCGGAAAAAGGTCGACGACTCTCACGCCCGGCGCTGCGTTCGGATGAGCGGCGGCCAGCCGGGCAGCATTGCGCGCGATCTCCGACAGGTCGAGCTCCTGGAAGCGCGCCGACCCCGTGCGCGCAAAGTCCAGAAACTCGGAGAGCAGACGCGACAACCGGTCCGACTCGCGCTGAACCAGCCCGCTCAGCACCTGCTCGTCTTCCGACGCGCGCGGAATTCTCGACAGCTGCTCGACGGCGCTGCGGATGGATGCCAGCGGATTGCGAATCTCGTGAGCCAGCGAGGCGCTCATCTCCGCAATTCCCGCAAGACGCTCCGACCGATCCTCCAGCTTCCTCATGTCGCTCTCACGAAGCCGGAACGCCGCGAGCTCAGCAGCGAGCTCCTCACTTTGATCGCCTTCGGCGCGCAATCGCGCCGCGATGATCCCACTGCTCAGCGCCACGACGGCAAAGACCGCCATTTGAAGAAACAGCGGAATTCCCGGATCGGTGTCGTGCCCGAGCATGGCGTCGGCAAAGTAAAGAACGATGCCGAGCGCGGCAGTGAGCGGAACACCAGCGGGAGGGACCAGCAGCGCAGATACGGCAATCACCAGGATGTAGAGGGGAGCGAACTCGGATTGAGACCCGTCCCACGTAACGTGCACTGCCGCCGTTACGAGGAAGAGATCAAAAACCGTCTGGAGGTATAGAAAGTTTGCAGTTGCCGGGCGTCGCCAGGGGCCGATCCAGAGAATGGAAAAGGCGGTAAGGGCGAGCGCCGCGATGAACGCCAGGGAGGCAATCAGCGTGGCGGAGGCGGGTGCATCGAGCCAGACGGAAACGGCCGCAAAAAAAATTGCCGAAGCGACGACGATCCGGCCGAGGAATACGGCTCGCAGCGTTCGGACGAGGCCTGGGGCCTGCAATTGCGGGCGAAGTGCCGGCTCGATCTTCCTGCTCCATGCTCGGGCAGGGTGCAAGTTGCAGGGGGTCGCCAACTCCGTCAATCACGGCCGGGAGCATATAGATTCAATGCCAATGCCCCATTTAGCGGTGCTGCTGCAGGACGCCGAGGCAATCGGCGGCGGGTCTATCGCGGGCCGCATGGCGGTGGTCCTGGTCCTCGTCCTCCTCAACGGCTTTTTCGTCGCGGCCGAGTTTTCCCTCGTGGCCGTCAGGCGCTCGCGAATCGACGAGATGGCGGCGGCGGGCGACAAGAGAGCGCGCACCGTTCAGGGCGCCCTGCTGGAGCTCGATCGCTACATCGCGGGCACGCAGCTTGGAATCACGATCGCGTCACTCGGTCTCGGATGGATCGGAGAGCCGGCGGTCGCCGGAATTCTGGACAGCATTCTCCAGTCTTTCGGGGTGAGCGCTCCGCCTGCTGGAGTCCACACGGCCGCATCGTTCGTAGTCGGTTTCCTCATACTGACCTTCCTTCACATCGTGCTCGGCGAGCTGGCGCCGAAATCGGTGGCACTCGTAAGGCCGGAGAGCGTGAGCCGGATCGTGGCGACCCCGCTCATCCTCTTTTCGCGCGTGATGTCACCCTTGATCTGGTTATGCAACGGGGCAGCCAACGGGCTGCTGAGGATTTTCAACATCAGCCGCGTAGCAGACATGCAGGGCCACTCGCCGGACGAGCTGCGACTTCTCGTGATGCAGGCCCGGGCGCACGGCCGACTCGATGAATCGGACACTGCAATGCTCGCCGGGGTGTTCGACTTTCATCATAAGAAAGCGCGCGACGTAATGCGGCCGCGGACGGAAATCGTCTCGCTCGACATGACTGCGACCGAGGAGGAGGTGTGGCGCGTGGTGAAGGAGGAGCGGTACTCGCGGTATCCGGTCGTCCGCGAGACCATCGATGATGTAGTCGGTGTCTTCCTCGCCAAGGATTTGTGGCTCCGCGACGAGACGAAGCCGTTCTCGCTCAAGGAGCTTACGCGGGACTGTCTTTACGTGCCTGACAGCCGGGCAGCCGAGCGTGTCCTCGACGACCTTCGGAAGACCCGGGCCCACATGGCTGTGGTGCTCGACGAATACGGCGGAACTGCGGGAATCATCACGATGGAAGACCTGATCGAGGAGGTCATCGGCGACATCTCGGATGAATACGACCTCGCCGCACGGACGTCGATCGAAGCCGACGGGGTCCTCGAGCTCGACGGGACGATGTCGTTGATTGACGTCCGCTCAGACCATCGAGTGCAGATTCCCGAAGGAGACTGGGCGACGCTCGGCGGATATGCTTTCGCGAAGCTCGGGCGGCTTCCGCGGATGGGCGACCGCGTACCCGTTCCGGGCGGCGAGCTGGAGGTGGTCGCGATGGATGGCCGCCGCATAGCGGCGCTTCGCGTGCATCGCGCCGACCCGGCGGCGGCAGCTCAGGCGCACAGCCAGAGCAAGAAATAGCGATCGCGCACGATCCGTACGCGGCGCTACGGTACCGCGATTTTCGGCTGTACACGTTCGGGCGCATCGCCGGCGTAATCGGATGGCAGATGCTGCAGGTTGCGCTCGGCTGGGAGCTTTACGAGCGGACGAATTCGGCCTTGGCGCTCGGGCTGGTAGGTCTCGCGACAGCACTTCCCGTCATCATCCTGGCACTTCCGGCGGGCGATCTCGCCGACCGGATGAATCGCAAGCGGATTCTCGTCTGGTCGCAGATTGGTTTCATCGTCGACAGCATCGCCCTTGCCGCGCTCTCCTACTGGCAGGGCCCCGTTGCACTCGTGTACGTAGTCATTCTCGCACGAGGCGCGATACAGGCTTTCAACAATCCCGCGCGCCAGGCGATGCTGCCGCAACTGGTGCCGGCGGACGTCTTCGGCAATGCGGTGACGTGGGCGAGCAGCGGCTTTCAGGTTGCTGCCGTTGTCGGACCCGGAATCGGCGGGATCGTGATCGCGATCGAGGGCGGCGCAACGGGGGCGTACGTCATCAGCACGCTGCTGACAGCCGTCTATCTCTGGGCGCTTCTCGAGATTCGTGGAGGTACAGTCCCCGCCGCCGCCGATAGCGAAGAAGGGGCGGCGTTTGCCGCGCGCTCCAGGGAGAAGATGACTCTCGCATCGCTCGCGGCGGGCATGCGATATGTCCGCGACACGAAGGAGATTCTGGCGGCGATAACGCTCGACCTGTTCGCGGTCCTGCTCGGCGGGGCGACTGCGCTGCTTCCGATCTTCGCGAAGGATATTCTGCACGTCGGCCCGGAAGGTCTGGGCTGGCTGCGGGCCGCTCCGTCCGTTGGCGCGCTGATCGTAGCCGTCTCGATTGCCCACCGCCCTCCGATGCGGCACGTGGGGCCCACGCTCTTGTTCGCTGTCGCCGGTTTCGGCGCGGCGACGATCGTGTTTGGACTTTCGCGATCGTTCCTGCTTTCGATGGTGATGCTTTTCCTGCTGGGCGGTCTGGACGGAATAAGCATGATCATCCGCTCGACGCTCGTTCAGCTGCGCACGCCCGACGAGATGCGCGGCCGCGTGTCCGCGGTGAACAGTGTCTTCATCGACATGTCGAACGAATTGGGAGGGTTCGAATCGGGCGCGCTCGCCGCGCTGGTAGGGCCGGTCACAGCCGTCGTCGCGGGCGGAGTAGGGACAATCGTTGTGGTCAGCGCCGTGGCGCTGGCGTGGCCGGAGCTGCGACGGCTCGAGACACTTCAACCCGTTGACCCCGCCGGAAGTGGTCGCTTACGAGGAAGCGACCACGAAGCACACGAAGAGCGCGAAGAGCTACGCCTTTAGGGGGAACAGCTCTCGCAATGCGCCAAGCGTAGCGCGGTCCATCCGGTGCCCGCCGTCGAACGTGACCAGCTCGTAGGGAACGTTCTTCTCGTGGAGCAGCACCTCGTACTTCGCAATCATTCCCTCGTCTGCGAACTGATCGCGTTTGCCGTACACGATTGTCAGCTTTACGTCGCGGAAGAATGACGCAGCATCGTTGAGGTCGGAGTCGGTGGCCAGGAGCGCGCCCCACATGATGAGGCGGTCAGCGCGGGCACGGCCGCGCGTGAGCCATCGATTTGCGGTTGCGCCTCCCTGCGAGAAGCCGACGACCGTCACTGAAACGTCCGACCGTCGTGCACGCGTAAAGATCTCGTCGTACAAGTCGTCGAGATATGCCACGTAGTCCGCAATCTCAGCCTCACGGTCGGCGCGGGTCATCCACGTTGCACCAATCTTTGCCTCTGCCGAATGAAACCCGGGCTCCGTCGCGAGGTAATAGCGCGAGAGCGCCTCGGGCGCGACGATCACGCGCGAGTCGTCTGCGATCGTCTCGAATTCGCGGATGAAGTCGCCGGCGAGCTGGTTGTAGCCGTGGCAGACAAACCACACGTCGCGCGTTTGGTCGCTCGGCTCGCCGATCATGTAGTACCGGGCGGTGCGTCCGACTTTGATGTGATGCTCGGTTGGCATCCGGGAACATTAATCACTGGGCCTGCGACACCGCACTGCGGGCAAGGGGAATGCGTCTTGCCTTTGATTGCAGCAACAAGGGAGCACTGAATCATGAAGCAGAACTCATGGATGCTCGTCGGTCTGCTCGGATTGGCAGCTTGCGAGATCTCACCCGATGAGGAAGTCGCGCTCGGAGAGCAAACCGCTCGTGAGATCGCCGGCGCGATGCCGATCGTCACCGATCCGTACATCAATCAGCAGATCAACGAGCTGGGCGACAGCATCGCGGCGCTCACGTCACGCCCCGATCTCGACTGGCACTTCTACGTCGTCAACTCACACCAGGTCAACGCGTTCGCACTCCCCGGCGGCTTCATCTACGTCAATCGGGGGCTCATTGAGAACACCCAGCGCCTGGACCAGCTTGCCGGCGTGCTCGGCCACGAGATCGGCCACGTGATACAGCGCCACAACGTGAAGCAGATGGAGAGCTCGCAGAAGATCGGGATAGTCGCGACGCTGGCCTGCACGCTGACCAACATCTGCAACAGTGGACTCGGGCAGGCGGCAATCAACATCGGCGGCACCGCGGTGATCGCGCGGCACAGTCGTCACGACGAGCTGCAGGCCGATTCGGAGGCCGTGGAGAACGTGCTCCGCGCGAAAATCGATCCCGAAGGAATACCATCGCTGTTCGAGGCCCTGATGCAGAAACGAAGCACCGAGCCGTCGGTGGTCGAGGGATGGTTCGCTTCCCACCCTCTCGAGGAATCGCGAGTCGCGCGAGCAAGGGAGCTGATCGAGCTCCTCGGCGCAGGCGAGGAGGGTGGGCTGCTGCAGGATTCGCCGAGCTACCAGCGCTTCAGGCAGGCTGTGGCGCGACTCCCGGCGCCACCGCGGCCACCGCCCGGCAGCGGGACGGATGTGGAAGCGGGCGGTTGATAACCGGGAACTGATTCCTAGAGGTAGCTAAGCCACCAATCCTTGCGGCGTGCCTTGAGGCCAGCGTACCACTTGCAGATCGGGTAGAGCAACAACACCCCGACGAACCAGACGACGAACACCACCCAGAGATCGAACGCGATGTCGGGGGGCGTCGGTGCTCCGGGTCCGGGTAAGCGGAAGTAGATCCACGTTGGCTTGCCCGCCACGAGCGAAAGCACGTATGCGGCTCCGTGCGAGTAAATCCACTGGAGAATGTAGAAGAAGAGCGGTACCCGGCCGTAAGTGATCAGCATGCGGGCGACGGGTCCGGGGGCGCTCGCGCGATCTCCGGTCGCGGAGCGGTTGTACTTCTCCCACAGGGCGAGCCCGAGCAGTGACGGTCCGAGCGTCATCATGAGGAAGAGAAGTGACGGCGGGTACTTCTGAAGATTGAGAAAGGATGCGACAGTCATCACCGCGCTCTTCTGCGCGGACCATTCTCCCGGGTCGCCGTAGATGTTGGTCGCGCGAAGGATGATGAATCCGACGGTGATCGCGGCGCCCCACCGAATCAGCCACCGGCGTCGCTCGTCCGGTGCGCGATCGTAGATCGCTCCCATCGCGTACCCGGCCGCCATGACGCCAAGCCACGGGATGAGTGGATACAGAATGAACCAGACTGGACCCGGAAAACCGAACGGCAGCACCACGCCTTGCTGATGGAGCACCATCCAGATCGAGCCGCCAAATCCGGGCGCGGGCGTGCCCGGCCCCTGCCACGGCGGGACGCGCAACGGGTCCAGCAGATTGTGCAGCACAATCATCGCGACGCCGAAAATTGCCACTGCGCGGATTGGAACGTGAATGAGTCCGGCCAGGAGGATCATGCTCCAGCCGAGTACCCAGATCACCTGAGCGAAGCCCAGAAACTGTGCGTAGTCGAGGTTCCAGAAAACCAGGAAGCGAATGACCGTAAACTCGAGCACGATCAGCCACAGTCCACGCGTCACGAGGAAGCGCGACATCTCCGCCTTCGACTTGCCGCGTGCAAGCTGGAAGTAGACGCTCGAACCCGCGAGAAAGACGAATACGGGAGCGCAGAAGTGCGTGATCCAGCGCGCGAAGAAGAGGGCGGGATACGTCCTCGTCATGTCCGTCGGATCGAAGAAAAACGTATCGCGGTGCACGAAGTCGCGGGTGTGATCCAACAGCATGATCACCATGATGAGCCCGCGCAGCAGATCGACCGAATCAATACGCTCGCGCAGGGCGCCGGCGCGCAGGATGACGGAGCGGATTTCTCTAGTCGCGCCGATCGACGCGTCTGTCAGCGAAGGGTCAACAGCGCCCGTTATTTTCATCTGTCCATCCCGAATGGATCGCCGGGCGGTGCTCTGAGCGCAGGTGTGGGACTGGGAAGCTCCTGCCGCTCGAGCCACCGCGTGAAGTCGGCGGCGATTGCCAGCCAGTGCGCGCGTTCGGGTACGCTGCCAGTGCCGACGAGGGACCGCGCACGGCGCCGCAACGCATCCATCTCGAACTCAAGTATCGCGCGGACTTCCGGCGCGGCTTCCTTGTCGGCGGCGAGAAGAAGCATGCGGTCCGCCACCGCGCGCTGCGCTACGCGACGCAGTGCCTGGGCGCTCGGTGTCGCGCGTGGCGGCGCCGACCACGTCAACGTCAACGAGTCGATCGTCTCGTCCAGAGTCAGCGGCCTCGGACCTCGACTTGCAAACTGCACCAGACGCGCAGCACGCTCGCGCTGAAGAACCGCGTCGACGATCATCTGCGCCAGCGTCCGCGCGGCGCCGAGCTCATCGAATGCCGGGCGCGTCCGGCTGCTGAACAGCTCGACATACTGCGGATACGAGTACGGGCGAGGGCCAAGCAGCGTGATTACAGTGTCAGGAATCGCGAGCTCCGATGGCGACAGCGCGGCGACGAGCGCCGAGAGCGCGCGTCGCTGAGCAGCTCCGTCGATGGGCCGTGTCGCCTGCACGCCATCCCCTCGCACCGCGTTGCTGTACTCCATTCCGCCGATGGTCTTTGCGAGCGAGTTGATGGCGAATCGATGCATCAGATAAACCGGGACGAACCGCTCCTGAAGCAGCGCGATCGGCTCTCCGACGCGAATGTTTCGCTCGTTGAAGCGCGCCATCGCAACCCGTCTTACACCCATCTGGTGCCGGAGGAATTCCATCGGGGACGCCGCGTCGTCCCAGAGGTTCGATCGAGGATCGGATGCAAACTCGGGGCGGGCATCGGCGTCGGAGAGAAACAACAACCCGCGTCGCAGTCCGTCGGCAACTATCGCACGCAGCGAGTCCTGCTCGGATCCCGGCGGAAAGATTCCGTAACCCCAGCGAATCGAGAACATGTCGTAAGCACCAGGGCCGACTGCATAAGCACTGGAGATGTCGATGTTCCCGCCGGCGTCGAGTCGCACGCGTGGAGGGGGATAATCCATGACGGAGCCGCGCTCGTATGTCGACGCGATGTAGTTGTGCGAGAGGCCGAGCGTATGTCCGACTTCGTGAGCTGTAACCTGTCGCACACGCGCGAGGACGAATGCAGTGTCGGCGGCCGCTGCGTCTGCGCCCTTGAGCCCTGCGTAAAGGTTGTAGTCGGTGCGCGCGCGGTGCGAATCCATGCGCGCCATCGCTTTGAGTAATTCGCCAGTGCGGGGATCGCCAATGGCGCCCCCAATCGACCATCCGCGCTCGTTGCGGTTCTCCCACTGAACGACGTTGTAGCGGGCATCCATCGGGTCGACGCCTTCCGGCAGGTCTTCCACCTTGAACGCGCCGCGAAGGCCCGCGCGGTCGAACGCCTCGATCCACCAGCTCACACCTTCCCTGGTCGCCGAGCGCACCGGCTCGGGAATCCCACGATCTATATAGTAGACGATGGGATTCCTGATCGGACTCGCCGGATCCGCGGGATTCACGCGCTCCAGGCGGTGGCGCGCGATCCAGCGCTGCTCGAGCGGAAGCTGGATCGGCTGAGCGTAATCCTTGAAGACGATGCCGAAGAATCCCGTGCGCGGGTCGAGTACTCTCGGGCGATAGCTGTTGTCCGGAAGCCTGAGAAAGCTCAGGTGCTGCCGCAGCGTGAACGATCTTCCCTCGGGAACGATGGCCGCGACCGTCTGGCCGGGTTTTCCTGTCGTAACGAACGTCAGCGCGACGTCGATCTCGCTGTTGTCGGGGAACGCCTTCGTGTACGGGCGATAGATGCTGGAGCGGTCGCGCGCGACGGCATAGGTGCCTTCGTTGTTCGCGGTGAGCGTGCCGGTGACGTCGTTCCAGTCGCGCATCACGAAATCGGTTGCATCCACCACGAGTCGCGATCCATGCTCCGCAATCAGCGGAAGAGAGCCCGTCGTGCTCGGTGGAAAAGCTTCGACCACCGTGCGCACGTGCGCCGGGTTGTCTGTTGCCGAGCTCCGGTAATTCCAGTTCTCGAAAACAACGAGAACGCGATCGCCGTTTCTGTCGAACCGGGTCACGTATGAGTCACCGCTAGCGCCGCGGTCGAGACCTATAGGGTTTGATCCCAATCCCGTTGCAAGCGTCACGAACATGAGTACGCGCATCGAGTCCGATGGCAGCTCGAGGTAGATCTTCCCCTGTTTGGCGTCGAGGTAGATCGGAATGAGCCCGTCCCGGCGCTCCATGCCGGCAGTTTTTGCTGCAATACTCGATGCAGACGGCGCTGCAGTCGCGGACGCCGCGCCCGATTGCTGCCGCGGTGCAGAGGCACACGCGGAAACGCACGTTGCAAGCACGATTGAGGCGAAACGATTCAATCTCATTGTGTGCGGCAGAATGGGAGCCGCGATTATCCCACCAGGACTGATGGTGCGCAAGTATTCGGCGTTGGCGCGTGCCGGAGCCGCTTGCACATGATAACACTTTGTGCTAAGATGTTATCATGATCAGAACCCAGATAAGTCTCAGCGAAGACGAATACCGGGAAGCGAAACGAGAGGCCAATCGCCTTGGCATCTCGCTCGCGGAGCTTCTGAGGCGCTCGCTCCGCTGGATGCTTCCGGCGGATCCCTCGAAGCCGTGGATGCGTTACGCGGGCATGGTCGAATCCGGCGATCCGCGCTCGAGCCTGCACATCGATGAGGTGATTTACGGCCAGAAGGACTGAGGCCTACGTCGACACGTCCGCGCTGATTGCATTCGCCGACCGGTCAGACACCTATCACTCTCTCTTTCGTCGGCTCTTCGCTGCTCCGCCCAGGCTGATCACGACGCCACTCGTCATCGCCGAAGGCCACGGCTGGTTTCTGCGGCGATACGACCGGACGCGTGCCCTGCAGTTTCTTTCGATGACCGAGGCGATGAGTCCCCTTCATGTCGCGTCGGTTGGGGCCGATGAGCAGCGCGGCTCCGCGGCAATGCTGCGCAGGTTTTCGGATCAGGACCTGACGCTCGCGGATGCTCTTGGCCTCTACCTGATGCGTGACCGGAGGATCTCCCGTTGCTGGTCGACCGATTTTCATCTGGGGCTGACTGGCGTTCAGCTAGTGATCAATGAACGCTAGCTCTTCAAAACGCGATGTCTAGCCCGCGGGATTCGGCCGGCCGTTGCGCTCGAGCCTGCGTCGCACGGATTTCCAGCTCTCGGTCGGTTCCTTCTCCCGCAGTCGCGCGACGGCTACATCGAGAAGGTCTTCCCACAATGCGCTATTCCGTTCCAGATCAATGAGGACGGCGGTCTTCTTGCCTTTGGAGTTGTACAGGTATCTCACCCCGCGCATAAGGTACTCCGCGAATGATTCCGACAAATTACGATGGGTAGCGTCGCGTGTCTAACGATTCGCGTTCTGGTGCGCCGCACGAAATAAAGGCCGCTGTGGCGAACCGCACAGGAGCCTGCCTTCAAAGTCTACGGCGGCAGTAGCAACTGCATGTCAGACGCCGCGCATTTGCGGGGGTTGGCCGGCCGCCATCAGTCACATGGTCACGCGTGGGCGCGGGCAGGTGCCACTCACGAGCCGGTGGCAAGCCATGATCAACGGATGCTCGCTCAGATATCTGTAACGGGGTCGATGTATCGGTTGAGCGAGGCCGACAGGGTGCCCGCGCTGAGGGTGACGGTCCCACTCGAGGTGTTCAGCGTGGGCGTCGCCGTGATCGTGGGCCCCGTCTTGACCGACCCCCGCTGCTCACCGCTCGCCAGCACGATCCAGCCGCCGCGGTACACCTTGCCGTCGCTCAGCGGATGACTCGGTTCCAGAGGTGTCGCTCCATCCTGGCCAATGGCCACTTGCGACGGCACTCGCCGAGGAATCAGACTATGGGTATGGCGCTGCCTGTTCCACAGTTCACGATCGACATGCTCGACGATTTCCCGGACGACGGGAACCGTTACGAGTTGCTGGAGGGCATGCTGCTCGTGACCCCGGCGCCGTCGATCACGCACCAGATAGTTGCGACGCGTTTGGCCAATATCCTCATGAACGCACTGGCTGACGGCCGTAAAGCTCATGTAGTTGCGGTCGGCGCCCTTCAGCGAGGGGACAATACACAGCTCCAGCCAGACATTCTGGTCTTCCCTGCGTTGTTTCCCCCCGCCCACACACTGGCGAGCAGTTCAAGGCTGGTGGCTCGCGGTGGAAGTGATGAGCCCGTCCTCCTGGGTGTACGATCGCGTGGTGAAGCGCGATGCCTATGTAGCCCTCGGCGTTGAGGAGTACTGGGTCGTGGACATGCGCGACCGCTCGATCGAAGTCTGGAAGCGCGGCGACGCTGTTAGTGAGCGCGTGACGCGTACTCTTACCTGGCGTCCAGCAGCCCTAGGTACCGACGTCGTAGTGGATCTCGAGGAAGTCTTTCGCGAGGTCGGAGAGGCAGAAACGGGCAGTTAGACCTGCGTTTGCAAAGCCCATTGCCCCAGCGCACTGATCTCAGGCCGGCTTTTTTTGGTTCAGGACAGCGCACGAGCGAGGGCGGCTATTTCCGCGGGCCCGGTGCGACAGCACCCGCCGATGAATCGCGCACCAGCGTCCACCCATGCGGGCGCAAGATCGGCCAGGCGAGAGCCGTGAGGTGCGCCGCGCCACTGACCTGAGCGTGCGTCCCACTGTTCGCCCGAGTTGGGGTAGACGACAATCGGCTTCTCAGTTCCGCGCGAGAGCTCCCTGATTGCCGTCGCAACAACGCGCGGATGAACGCAGTTCACTCCCACCGCAAGGAGACCCTCAACGGAGTCGGCAGCTCGCGCGCAATCCGCGAGTGGCTCGCCGTGCGAAGTGTGGATGCCGTCGGGCGAGGTGAAGCTCAGCCACGCCTGCGTATGTCCGTGATTGCCGAGCAGATCGAGCAACGCACGCGCTTCGTCGAGTGACGGGATCGTTTCACACGCCAGCAGTTCGGCGCCCGACTCTGCCAGAACCGAGAGTCGTGGCGCGTGAAACGCCTTCAGATCGCTCACCGAAAGTCCGTAGTTGCCGTGATATTCAGAGCCGTCATGCAGGGTTGCGCCATAGGGGCCGACTGACGCAGCGACGTAACGCTTTTGCGCATGCGCGGTGATCCGGGTATTGAGGGTTGTCGGCGTGTGGGCCTCACAACGGTCCCGCGCACTTTCAGCCAGCGCGACCGAGCGCTGCAGGAGAAGCGTTGTCTCCTCCGGAGTGAAGCCGAGACTCGCGAATCCGCCGTAACTCGCCTGGTAGCTGGCCGAGGTCACGCACTGCGCGCCGGCGGCGAAATAGTCGTAGTGCAATTGTTCGATGGCATAGGGAGCGTCGAGCAAGAGCCGCGCAGACCAGAGCGGGCCGGAGATGTCGTATCCGCGCTTCTCGAGCTCGGTAGCGAGACCGCCGTCCAGGATCAGAATATCCGAATCGAAGTCTGTATCCATGTAGTGGCACCCATTGCGTCCCCGTGAGCGTGATCGGCAATTTCTGACCCGATCCACCGCAACCGCAGCGATCCAGCTGCTCTCTTCCCGCCAATAATGCGCCGCCTACTCAGCATTCTCGCACTGACCATTACACTCGCGCCTGTGACCGCCGCCGCGCAGGGCGGAGGGACGAAGGCAATCGACTGGAATGTTCTCGCACTCGAAGGCCAGCGGATCCTGAGCGACTATCTGAAGATCGACACGAGCAACCCGCCCGGAAACGAGACGAAAGCGGCCGTGTTCCTCAAGGCCATTCTCGACCGCGAGGGCATCCCGGCGCAGATCCTCGACACGACCGAGCTCGGCCCCGGTCGCGCCAACCTCTACGCCAGGCTCAAGGGCAACGGCTCGAAGCGCGCAATCGCGCTCGTCAATCATATGGACGTCGTACCCGCGACACCGTCTTTCTGGACAGCGGATCCATTCTCCGGAATCGTGAAGGATGGCTACATCTGGGGGCGCGGCGCCCTGGACATGAAGGGCGAGGGCGTCGCGCAGCTGATGGCACTGATTGCGCTCAAGCGCTCCGGGGTTCAGCTGAACCGCGACATCGTCTACATCGCGAACGCCGATGAGGAGCTCACCTCCACCGGCGGTATCACTTTCGTGAAGAATCACGCCGATCTCCTGAAGGACGTCGAATACCTTATCACAGAAGCGACGGAGAACTCAGTTCAGAACGGCAGGATTCGCTACTTCGCGGTCGGAGTCGCCGAGAAGAGAACGTTCTGGCAGCGCCTCTCGGTAAAGGGCGTTCCTTCGCACGGCTCGCGGCCGACGAAGCAGAATCCCGTTCCTCGCCTGGTTGCGGCGCTCGACAAGATCGCGAAGTATGAAACGCCGATCCACGTGACACCGGGAGTCGCGAAGTTTTTCAGCGACATCTCCCGACTTTACCCCGAGCCGCGGAAGAGCTGGCTCGCGAACGTCGAGAAGGCCGTGACGAATCCCGAAGCGCGCGAATGGATTCTGAGCGACCCTTATTGGAACGCGTATCTGAGAAATACCATCTCACTCACCGGCCTGAGCGGATCGAACAAGACCAATGTCATCCCCGCCGAGGCGACGGCGGACGTGGACGTCCGTCTGCTGCCTGATACGGATGCCGCGGTCATGCTGGCAACGTTGAAGCAGATTGTGGGCGATACCGCTGTGCACTTCACGACGCTGCTCGAGCCGAAAACGCCGCTGGAAAGTCCAATCGATACTGACTTGTTCAAGGCGATAGAAAAGGCGGCGCGGGAGCGTGAGCCAAGCGCCTTCGTGACTACTCCGATGCAGACCGGAGCGACTGACCGTCCGACCTATCGCAAGCTGGGGATCATCACCTATGCGATCGACCCATTCAAGGTCGAGCAGGCGGAGCGACAGCGAGGCGTCCACGGGAACGACGAGCGTCTGGCCGTGGAGAACGTGGGCTTCGGGACGCGATACTACTACGACATACTGCGCTACGCGCAGTAGGCAGGCGCCGGTTAGTTCTTGTGACGGAAGGTGATTCGGCCGCGCGTCAGGTCGTAGGGCGAGACCTCGAGCGTTACACGGTCGCCAGCCAGTACGCGAATGCGAAAGCGGCGCATCTTGCCGGCGATCGTCGCGTGAACATCGTGCCCGTTGCTTACCAGGACGCGAAACGTCGCATCCGGCAGTACTTCAGTCACTGTTCCCTCCAATTCGATTGCTTCTTCCTTCGCCATAAGCCTCCGTCTCGGTTATGTGTCGATCGAGCAGAAAAAAACAGGGCCACCCCGGCTAGCCAGGGTGGCCCTGCGTCTATTAGAGAG